>QMKU01000022.1 GCA_003646525.1 Campylobacterota bacterium | reverse complement strand
TTTCCTTTGGCTCGTGTCAACCTGCTGATAAACTCTTTTCGGATTAGTAGGGTGTTGGCATTGATCCATTGTTTGCCACCAGACCAGCCTTTGACATTGGGGGGATTGAGAAGATCCTGTCCGAGTCTTCTACTGTACTGAAGAGCGATTTTCAGATCAAAAGCAGTAGTATTGAATGTGCGTAAAGTTCCGACGATCAACTCTATAGGGGATTTGATCAGGGTGCCTCTATTGGAGAGTTCCATGAAAGCTTTGGAGGTCAAAATAGCATTTATAATTGGCTTGAGCTCATACTTTTGATCTCTGAAGTATTGAGCCAATCTCTTTATCTCCATATCATCCGACTCTTCGCTGACAAAGGCTTTCCATAGCTTTCCAACAATGAATTCGGCTGTGGCATTTTGCTCAAGAATAATATCGACTGCCTGATGGGCGTTGAAGTCTCCCCTATGACCAAAAATTGATTTTTCGCCCGAATCATGAAGCTTTTTTTTGAAGCGAAAACTCATATGCTTATCTATGCTATAGCCTGTAAGTGCACGAGCAAGCTCTTTGATATCCTGTTCGCTATAGTGACCCTCTCCCAAGGTAAAGAGTTCAAGAAGTTCGCGTGCGAAGTTTTCATTGGGGCGTTTTTTCCTATTGGCACGATTATCGAGATAGATAAGCATAGCAGGATCTTCGACAATGGAATGAAGCATTTTTGCAAAGTTTCCTAGGGCATACCTCCGAAAGAGTTGATTTTGTCTATACATCAGTGCGATCTGTGGTACCTTTTTGAGACTACTTGTGAAGTGGTTGTGCCAAAAAAGAACCATCTTCTCTTCGAATGGAGCATTTGTCTCAATAAGCTTGTGCATCCACCACTTTTTTATGGCTGATTTCTCTCTTCTTCGATTCTCTCTAAAAGCCTCTCTCTCTTCGGCGTTGAGATCTTTGTGTTTTTTGTTGGGTTTGATAATCTTTTTCGCGAAAGGGAGTAGCTCCTCTTCTGTTTCCATGGCAGATAGAGAAAGTAGCCTCGATACGGTCACCTCATAGGTCTTGTCTTTCAGGCAGGACGAGAGACCCTGCTGATCCACTCCAAATGAGGTACGGTTAAGTAAGTGTATACATTGATCAGACTCTGTTGCCAAGGTAATAGTAGTCATCAATACTACTATTAAAATAATTTTTATCATTAGAAGAGAACCTAGTCCTTGTGATCTTGAAGTATAGTGAGTATAGTCGTCACGATACCATAAAAGAAAAATATAATAAGAAGTACAGTCAGCGTATCTTGATATTTTGCTGGATAAGTGTAATACTCTGATACAATAGGTGTAGATATGGTGAGCAGGTTTTTTGCATTTTGACTTACTTCTATTTTGAGCTCTTCTTGATTGATAAGTGCTTGACGATAGATCTCTTTGTTGAACTCCATGTCGCTCTTGATCAGCTCGAAATCAAATACATTCTCATTGAGCTCTCTTTTTTCAGTGCTTTTGCCTGTCATCTTATGTTTGACTTTAATGATATTTTTTTCAATGTTTATCATAGTATCTTTGAGTATTCTCATCTCATAGGTATTTTTATTGAAGAACTTAGATTTACTGTTGTACTCAACCTCTTTTTGCATAAGTTCACTCTCTAGATTTGCAATGATAGTACTTTGGGTTTGGACATCTATATTGGGATCAATGGTAAGGTGCTTATTTTGGTATTTTAGCATCTCTTTGATGGATGCGATATAGATAGCTTTGTTTTCATTGCTCTGCTTTTCGATAAACTTTAGAGCTACCTTGGCATTTTCTTTTTCAAACTGGTTGACAACATCAGCCGAACGGTCAATGATCGCCTGAAGTATGACCTTTGAAGTATTTAGATCCGCATGGGCAAAATTGATTGCCAGCGTACTAGTAGGCTCGTCATAGAGAATACTTAAATCTTCATTGTATTTTATGAGAAAATTTTCTTTGTTTGCATCAAAATGCTTTAGCTTTGAATCCTTGTAGAGTCGGTGGAGTTCATCGATCGTTTCGCTAGTATAGTATTCGCTTAGGTGAAATTTGTACTCTAAATAATCATACATTTCATGCGATTTGATATAGAGCTCCAAGAGCCTAGAGCCCTGAGAATCACCAGAGGGTCCTGTTATGATTGATCCGATGGAGTCCATGGCTTGTTTTCTTGAGAGATCTTTGAGTGAAACAACGGACTGAGACTCATATCGCTCTGTTTCATAGCGAAAAATATAGATTGCTGTTGCAGCAAAAAGCAGTGTTAGTACTGTTTTTAGAATGATTCTTGTCATTACTTAGCCTTTTTGTTGATCTCTTCATATGCCTTGACAGCATCGTCAATGTGATCAAAATAGTGGAGTTCTCCCTCATGGACAAGAAGTCCTATGTGGCACAAATCCTTAAGTGTTTTCATATCATGACTTACAAGCAGTATCTGGCTCTGCTCTATCTTCTTTTGTAACATCTCTTTGGCTTTGTTTCGGAAGCTGGCATCACCTACAGAGAGTGTCTCGTCGATAAGGAGATAGTCAAAATCAAAGGCAAGGCTAAGACCGAAATTGAGTCTTGCTCTCATTCCAGATGAGTAAGTATTGATAGGCATCGTATAGTAGTCGCCAAGTTCAGCAAAATCTTTGACAAACTCTATGATATCTTCTGTTTCTTTGTCACTCTTTCCATAAAGCCGGCAAACAAATTTGACATTGCTTCTGCCGTTCATCGTCGCTATAAAACCTGCAGAGAGGGAGAGAGGCCATGAGAAGGTCTGCGCTGAGGCTATTCTGCCTTTTTGGGGAAATTCTATCCTTCCGAGCATCCGAATGAGTGTTGTTTTGCCCATACCATTTCTCCCTAGGATCCCAATATTACCATCGGGAAGAGTCATTGTGACATCTTTAAGAATCTATTTTCGCCCCTCTTCGGTTCGGAAGTACTTTGTGACATTGCGAAGCTCAATCATCCCGAAATAATCTTCTTTTCAAGTCGTTGATAGAGCCACATCCCTATATAGAGCAGAGTGATCGTCCAGATAGCTATGTAGGTATAATCTACATATCTGGTATCAAGTGCATGAAAATATGAACCATGAATGATTTCCATAAAATGAACCAGTGGATTATAAAGCAGTATAGCTTGACCCTCAGGAGGGATGCTTGCCACTGGATAAAAGACAGCAGAAAAGATCATCAACCCAAAGGTGAATATCTTTACTATCTTTCCGATACTCTTGTAGAATGTATCTCCTATGGCAACTACAAGAGCGAAGGAGAAAGAGAAGACGATGAGCCAGACAAGTCCAATGCCTACCATCAATATATTTTTTCCCTCCATACCAAAGTCAAAATAGTATCCGACAAAGAGGAACATGCTATAAACAATGCCTGTCATGAAGATTTCTACTAGGCTCCCAGCTATGATCGCATCAATAGGCTTAACCTGCTTATAGTTGAAAAGTGCCTTGTTAGCTTTAAATGCGCCAATGGATTTGCCTAGGATTCCGTTAAACATATTGAATGCGGTGAAGTTTAGTGCGAGGAAGACAGCATAGTCAAAGTGTTCATCTCCTCTTCCAAAAATGAACATTTTAATAAGAACGAAAGCGACGACTTGCATAAATGGCTGAAAAAATGTCCAAAAAACACCCAATCTGCTTGTGCTAAACTTTGAATTCATCTCTCTTAGGAATAGAGCCTTTTGAACAGAGAAGAAGACAAACATATAATTTCTTTGATGCAAGTTACGCTCCCCTTCTTTAATATAAAAAAGATTATATCAAAATCCTCTAAAAACAAGCCTCAATAGCCACTGTAACTTTCGGCTTATGAAATTACGCCATTGTAAGCTTTTTCGATACAAGGTGGATGACTTCAATTTCTCTCGTTCAAATTTTAACCCTCTGAGTGTTACTTCTGTATTACATGGTCTTCTGCTCAATGGATCGATATAGTGCGGATAGAGTAAGAGAGTTCCCGCAGTTAGTTCCTCTATACTCAATTTTCTTTTTCTGCGTTCACATCGATAGAGGTCGACACTGAGTCCCCAGCCAGCATAAAAGGGAAGACCATAGGTGTAGACTTTGATGCCTCTCATAATTGCTTCAAATCCGACCAGAGAGGTCATCGTATGGACTTCGTCACTTAGTGAAAGGATGCTATCGAGGCTAACCTCAGTCACAATACGATCACAATAGTTCAATGCCACTTCATCTTCTATTTTTCCAATTTTGTTCCCTGCTAGTACATCAGGATGTGGCTTGTAGATAATATAGGCTTGTGGGGCTTTGGCTCTTGTCTGCTGTAGAAGTTTTAAGTTACTCATCCCTACTGCACCATATCTAATAGAAGCATCATCTTCTACTTGACCAGGAACTAGTAAGATTTTTTGATGATCGGGGACCTGTAGTGAAATATTCTCATAATTATTATATTTTGATAATTTCTCTTTGATAATTTGATCTTTGATCTGTTTAGCACGATTTAGTTCATCAGAGCTAAAGGGGTGAAAATTTAAAATATGTTCCAGATCACTCTCTTGGGCAGGGTCGAAGTAGATGCCTCGCCTATCTATAGCTAGAGAGTATGGTCGTGTGAGATCGGAACCTAGACTGACTGATCGAATAAACCCATCTTCTACCCTATAGATGCTGATCTGATTTTCTCTGGCATACTGCTCTATATCTGCAAGCTCTCTCTTGCCCCAAATATAAATCCGACTCTTTTTGTCCAAACCTTTTTTGATTGCTAGGTCAAGAGCTGTTTGTGATAAAAGTGGATTGATGAAGTTTACAGAAGTTATATTTGTGACAAAAGCTTTGATAAATGAGTGCTTCCATCTTGAAAAGCCAAAAAAATATGCCTTTTGATTAATCATCCTGTCGCGGTTTCTATATTTTTCAATGGTCTGTATAGTATCGATGATATTTGATGATTTTTGGCTGTAGGGATTGTGGTAGTCAGTGTAGAGGATATAGGAAGCAGCGAAGATCTCTTCTGTGCTCAGGCTTCTTGTGCGACGATCGCAAGTGATTCTATCCTCCGTCACGCCCCAGCCTGCATAGAAAGGCATACCATAGCAGACACACTCCTTGTTTAGCAGGAGTGCCTCAAAACCCATCTGTGATGTTTTTGTATAGACTTTGCCAAAATACTTCAAGAGTGAAAGAGGGTTGATATCATCATCAATAATACGGCAATCACTATCTATCCTCCGAATATCAGTATCGGAACTTTTTTTACCACTGAGTACATCTGGATGAATTTTCAGATAAATATCGGCATCAGGATTCTGCTCTCGTGCATCTTGGATGATTGTGTTGGTATCAAACTGCGTTGCCAATCCATACTTCAATGAAGCGTCATCTGCTGTCTGAGCAATAACCAGTACCCTATCCCTTTTTTTGTCTAGCGCATATTTGGTCGTTAGTTTGCTATCTACATCAGGGGCGCTATTATACTTGGATATGTGATATTTCTCTATCAACGCTATTGCTGTCTGTGATTGCTGCATCAATACTATGTCATTCTCAAAATCATAATGGTTGAGAATTTCCTCAAGCCTAGAAGGCATCGTCGCATCATAATAAATGCCGATGTCATCTTTAACAATAGAGAATGAGGGAGCGTTGTCTACACCTAGTCCTATAGATCGCACAAAACCATCTTCAAGCAAAATAAAATCTTTTTGAAGTAATTTGGCACACTGTACCGCAAAACGACCCGTTCTTTTTCTTCCCCAGCCCTGAAGAGGAGTATTTTTTTGACGCAATATGGAAAGAGTATTTTTCCAATAAAAAGAGTCAGTTAGCTTCTTTGCAACTCTCATCTTTTTTTCCATAAAATTTTTAGGGCTGTCTTAAATCTATAGAGAAGATTGTCTCTCAAGAAATCATATCTAAATATTAGGATGACTAAATAGAGCCGACTCTTTTTGAATTCCAGATAATCGATAAAGTCTAAAATTACTCTCTTTTCTTTTTCGTCCAGATGGTATCGTAACAATAAAGTTTTCAAGTTTTTCTCTCTATTGATATTAAGGTAGGGGAGTTTTATTTTATCTCTTGGGATATAAATCCTGCTGTTGCCTTGACCTCTGATACTCTCAAGCGTATTGGAGGTATTCGTCTGATGCAACCGATATCTAACGAGAGGTTCATACGATGTTAGACGCTTGCCATAAAGTTCATTGATCAGGGCAATCCAGTAGTCATGCACCTTTAGGTCATCTGGAAAAGGTAACACCAGTGATTTTAGTTTTTGATTGATCATCATCGTATTTCCCATCACGCCACATCGACCCAACATTGCGTCAACCTGCTGTTGCTTTTTGAATGTATAAGATCTCATTTTGAAAAATGATAGAGCAATAGTTTCAAGACTCTTATCCACTACTATTAAGTCACTGTGAAAGAGTAGAGCCTGTCTGTTATCCTCTTCCTCTAGTCTCTTTACTGATTTAGATAGCTTCTCTCTTTCCCAAATATCATCCTGATCACAAAAGGAGATATAGTCTCCTTGGGCTCTCTCTAATAATGCTTCAAAATTACCAATCAAACCTAGACGCTTCTTGTTTTGGCGGGGATGAATCCACTCATATTCTCTGGCATATCGTGCCAATATACTATAGGTGTTATCGTCAGAATTATCATCCGCAATCAATAACTCTTTGTTTCCACAGTCTTGCTCTATGATTGATTGCAGTTGTTCTTCTATAAAAGTTTCCCCATTGTAGGTTGCCATAATGATCGTAACAAGCGGTTCACTGCTCATCAAAACTCATACCTCTTGCCCATCCTGCTGAGATAGTAATCCTTTATGCCTAGGAGTATCATCATAATACGATGTAATTTATGCCCGTGATTAAAGAGTTGCCAAAAGAGAAATTTTCGCATATATGATATCCGTTTTCTGAAGTAAGCCAGATAGAGATACTGATATCTATTTTTGATGTAGAAGTGATTTCTCGTCATGTAGTAAAGTCGTGTCGAAGAGTATTTTTTGACCCCTTTTCTGACCTCTTCGCCTAGGGAGTGGTTGAGGTAAACAGATTTGTTTTGCAATACGATAAAACCATTTTGCTGTATTCTCAGGCAAAACTCATGATCTACCTCATCAATAAACAGTGCACTATCAAAACTACCTAACTTGAGTGCCATATCCACATTGACAATACTAGCGGAACTCATGACAACAGAAACAGGCTCATCACCCTGTTGTGAGAGAAACTTTGGGTTGTGTAGGGGAGCATAAATGCCAAGATTATTTTTAGAAGCTTTTGAAAAATCTTCAAAAAAATGCTCTCTTTGTCTAGATTCAAAAAAACTATCCTGATCCATTGTCATCAGCCAGCGATAACCATCTTTTTGTGCGTTTTGCAATCCAAGATTATAGGCTTCTGCAACTCCCATGTTGGTACCAGAAGACAAAAGTTTAACCTTTTCTTCTTCTAGTAGCCCCTCTGGAAAAGAGCAAGTGTCAGGTGAATTGTCCACTAGGTAAAGACAGTCTACTTCATCCAGATATGTTTTGATATTCCTGTAGACTTCAGGGAGGGGCTTAAAGAGGAGAGTGATAGCTGCGATCATCAAATTCCCCCTTGAATTACTTGACGATAAACCAAGGGTTAAGAAGGTTTTCTTTGTTGTATTTTAAGGGTTCTTCGTTCTCTGTTTTTGATTCTGTATTATATTGGTAAGACATTTTGCCTGATTCTCTGACTATCGCATCTGCCGCAGCCGTATCCCACTCCATCGTAGGAGCCAATCGTGGATAGATATCGGCAATACCCTCTGCTACCATAACAAGTTTCAGAGAAGAGCCTTTCGATACCTGTTCGATATATTCTGTACCTTTTGCAACTTCATCGATAAAAGATTGAGTCTCTTTGGAGAGATGAGACTTGGATGCAACCACCCTTAGGGATTTCTCGGGCATTTCATTCACTTCTAACGGCAACTCTTGACCATTTTTAAATGCACCAGAGCCTTTTTTTGCCTTGTACATATCGGCTAAAGCTGGAGCATACACAACTCCAAGTACGGGTGTCCCATTATGGATCAAGGCTATATTAACAGTAAACTCGCCATTCTTTTTGATAAACTCTTTGGTGCCGTCTATGGGGTCTATTAGCCAAAAGTACTCCCAGTTTTTACGCACTCCATACTCTTCTGCCTTGTTCTCTTCTGAGAGCAAAGGAATGGTTGGATAGGCTTTTTCTAGTGCTTGACAAATGATTTCATTTGATTTTGTATCTGCCTCTGTCAAGGGTGACTTATCATCTTTGTACTCTATGGTAAAATCTTTGTCATAAATCTCCATAATGGCATCACCAGCGTCTTTGGCGATCGTCACAATGATTTCTAAATCTATTTTTTCAAGCATGCAAATACTCCTTTTCTTTCATATAGTCTATAATTTGTTGTGTGATATCGTCAATCGTGATATTGTCATTGACAATATGTATTTCAGGCTTCCTAGGAGACTCATAAGGAGAGCTAATCCCTGTAAAGTTTGGGATTTCACCTTTTCTTGCTTTTTGATACAGCCCTTTTGGGTCTCGGCTTTCACAGACTGCTAGAGGCGTGTCGATAAAGAGTTCGATAAATTCACCTTCTCCTACCAGAGCACGCACAGCATCTCTCTCTCTTTGAAAGGGCGAGATAAACGCTGTAAGTACGATCGTCCCTGCATCGACAAAGAGCTTGGAGACTTCGCCAATGCGTCTGATATTCTCTATGCGATCCTCATCTGAAAAACTCAAACCTCTATTGAGTCCCATTCGGATATTGTCACCATCGAGAAGATAGGTATGCTTGCCAAGTTCAAGAAGTCTACTCTCAACTGCATTGGCAATCGTTGATTTGCCAGAACCGCTAAGTCCTGTAAACCAGAGAATACATGGCTTTTGATCTTTAATGGATGATCGTTCTTCTTTTGTGGTACAGTGGTCGTGCCATACTATATTTTTATTTAACATAATGTCTCTTTACATATTTTACAATGATCTTCGCTGCATCATCAGCAGAAGTATTCTCGGTGTCTATGGTGATCTCAGCGTGTTTGGGCTCTTCATAAACATCATTGATGCCAGGAAAGTTTTGAAATTCACCAGATAATGCTCGGGCATACTTGCCTTTGTAGTCTCGTTGTTTGCAAGTCTCAATATCGGCCTTTACATAGACAACAATATTATTTTTGACCATCTCTCGTATCGCTTTTCTGGATTCTCCATAGGGAGAGACGAAGGATGCCACTGTAGAGATAGAGTTGTTTTGTAGGGTGCGAATGAGATTACCAATTCGATGCATATGACGGTTTCTCTCTTCTCTGCCGTAGCCAATATCTGGGATGAGGTCACGAATATCTTTGGAGTCAATTCGCTCAAGGGGAATATCTAGTTTTTCCAGTTCTGTATAGACCTTATCTGCAATAGTTGTTTTTCCAGAGAGAGGTAATCCAGTCAACCATAGATTGAAGGGCTCGATTCGCTCTTTGCCCCATCGTACTTTGAACCATGTTCTCTCATGTAGCCAATAGAGTCCCACTTTTAAAACTGTCTCTATCACTCCTGCCGCAATAGCCAAATCTAATCTATCAAAGAAAAAATAGACAATTACAATCGTCGTAGTCGTCGCAACAACACGCCAACTAATACCTTTGACGATAGAACGCTTATTGGTCTCTCTATACATCCAAATTTTCCTCAAATACCAGAATTATCATACTACTTTACACTCCCACTCTGGGAAGTTCGTACGAATAAATTGGTTAAGTGCTTTTTCTGCATCAGTATACTTCTTGTCTGCCAATTTGACTGCATCTTCTTCGCGACGACTGACACTCACTATCATACCAGCACCCACAGTATTGTTTGTGACGCGATCTACTACGATGAAACTGCCTGTCAGGCGATTTGTCTCGTAAGCGTCTGCTGCAATAGCGCGTGTGAGTACCATCTTGCAAGAGGCGATATCGTTGAGATTTAATTTGTGTACTTGCTCTCTCTTGTAGGTGTTGACATCAACTTTGTAATTAATATGATCAAAGTGCCCAGATACAAGAGATGTCGCACCTTTGATATCATAACTTCGATCAATCTCCATCGGCTTCTCATCCATCCAGACCAGCATTACTTTGAGGCTATTTGAAACTCTAGGAAGGCTTTTCGTATGAACGACCATATCACCACGAGAGATATCGACTTCATCTTCTGTCGTGATAGTGATCGCCATAGGTGCATAGGCTTCTTGGCTAGTTGCTACTCTGTTCTTTTCATTGATGTCACCCGCATTGATAATGCTCTTGACCTTGGTTGTTTTGCCTGATGGCAAGACCGTAATCTCATCGCCTACCTTGATTGAGCCTGCTGCGATCGTACCGCAGAAGCCTCTGAAGTCAAGATTGGGACGATTGACATACTGAATAGGAAGCCTAAAGTCTTCCGCTTTCTCTTCTTTGCTGATATCCATACTGTCGAGCAGACTTAGTAGAGGTTTTCCTTTGAACCAAGGGGTGCTTTTACTTTGATCGACGACATTGTCACCATCGAGTGCAGAGACTGGAATATAATAGGTATTTTTAATACCCAGTTCACTGGCAAGCTCAGCATAGGCTTGAGCAATTTCATTATAAATCTCTTCGCTGAAATCGACCAAATCCATCTTGTTGATCGCTACGATAATGTGCTCAATACCCAAGAGGCTTACGAT
>QMKU01000021.1 GCA_003646525.1 Campylobacterota bacterium | reverse complement strand
GGTGAAGGTTGCAAAGAGTGTCAGCACTCTGGCTATATGGGTCGAGAGATGATATCAGAAGTTTTGCCTATCAGCGATACACTATCGCGGATGATTGCTGCAGGTGCGTCGAAAGAAGAGATGACCAAACAGGCAATTCAGGAGGGGTTTGTCTCTATGTTTGAAGATGGTATTATCAAAGCCTTGGCTGGAGATACGACAATAGATGAAGTTTTTAGAGTAGCGAGGTTGTAAATGAAATATTTTAATGTAACAATAATGGAAAAGGGAAAAAAGCGTGTAGAGACAGTCCAGGGTAACGATAAAATGGCGGCAATAGGTTTGGCAAAATCGAAGTTTATGGGTGTGATTATTATTAAGGCAGTAGAGACCTCTGCACCATTAGAAGATACTATTGGAAATTTTACAAAAGGTTTACAGAAGGCTTTCAAAGGCAAGATAGATGTTAATGATAAAATTTCAACCATACGCCAAATTGCAGTCATGACAGATGCTGGTATCGCTATCAATGATACCTTAATTGATGTAGCAAAAAGTACAATGAATCCTCAGCTCAAAGAGATGTATAATGTCATTAGTAATGATATCAATGCAGGTAAAAATCTTTCTGATTCTTTTGAGCAATTTACTGAAGAGTTCGGTCATGTTGCAGTAGCTATGACAAAGCTAGGAGAGAGAACTGGTAATATTTCAGGAGCTTACCATACGCTAGCAGATATGCTTGAGAACTTAAGAAATAATACCGCAAAGTTTAAAAAAGCGATCCGAGCTCCCATGATTACATTAACGGCGATGGGAATCGCTTTTACAATTTTAATTATGGTAGTTGTGCCCAAATTTAAAGAGATATTTGATAAATTCAAAACTGAACTCCCTCTGCCAACAAGGATACTTCTGGCTTTGGAACATGGCTTGAGCAATTATGGTCTCTATATTATAGCCGCAATCTTTGTTGGGGTCTATTCACTTCTTCATTTTTATAAAAGTAGCAAAGACTTTAAATATCTAATTGATAAAATATTAATACATCCACGCTTTTATCTTATCAATAAAGTTGTTTTTCTCTCTACTATGTATACCTATACCTTGGTCTTTGGTGAGCTAATCAGAGCAGGTATTCCCGTATCAGAGGCACTTGATACATCTGTGGGGATGGTAACTAATAGTGCTATGAAGGTGAAACTCGAAGCGGTAAATGCCAATATCGGACGGGGTATGAGTTTGGCTGAATCATTTGACAAGACTGGTATGTTTGAAAATATGCTCCTTCAAATGATTAAAGCCGGAGAAGCGGGCGGTCAGCTAGATGCTATGATGGTTAAAGTAACAGAGTATTACAATATGCAATTTCAGGATATCATCGACAATCTCTCCACCTATATTGAACCTATCATGATGTTTTTTATTGCGGGATTGGTACTCTTGATGGCTTTGGGTATCTTTATGCCAATGTGGGATCTCGGAAAAGCAGCCAAAGGATAATAGAGGAAGAGAGAGTTTTGTCTCGTTCCCACCATCTTGGTGGGAATGTATATGGGGCGTATCTCAATGTTAAGTATGAATTCCCATACAGGAGCGTAATGCCAATGAAATAAGGAATTATCGTAGGGGCAATCCCTGTGTGGTTGCCCTAATTAGGGTAGCCACATAGGGCTACCCCTACAAGCTTTGTCTCGTTCCCACCATCTTGGTGGGAATGTATATGGGGCGTATCTCAATGTTAAGTATGAATTCCCACGCAGGAGCGATGGGAACTAGAGTAAAATTTGGTATTATGTAACTGCTACTCTTTATCTGCTACTTCACGCTCCGTTTGTCATAAAAATCTGATTTAAAATTATCAAATTTTCCTTCTAGGATAGCTTCTCTCATCTCTTCCATTAGATTTAAATAATAGTAGAGATTGTGTATTGTGGCAAGTCTAAAATAGGTAAGTTCTTTGGCTCTAAAGAGATGGCAGAGATAGGCTCTGGAGTAAGTTTTGCAGACCATACAATTGCATTCTGGGTCGATGGGAAGAGGATCCTGCTTGAATCTGGCAGCTTTAATGCTTACTTTGCCAAATGAGGTAAAGAGTGTACCGTTTCTGGCATTTCGTGTCGGCATCACGCAGTCGAACATATCAATACCCCTTGAGACATTTTCTACCAAGTCTTCAGGTGTCCCTACGCCCATGAGATAACGCGGTTTCTCTTCGGGCATAAATTGTATTGTCCATTCTACTGTGTCATACATATCCTGATTGGCTTCTCCTACACTGAGTCCTCCGATAGCAAAACCATCATAGTCCAAGGCACAGAGCTCGTTGGCTGATTTTTTCCGAAAGGCTCTATCAGTACCGCCTTGAATAATCGCAAATATATTTTGCTCGATACCAATACCTTCATTTTGATTTTTTCTATGATAGTCGATTGATACTTGTGCCCATCGTGTAGTTCGTTCTATCGAAGCCCTGATACGCTCCTGTGTTGCAGGTAAGGCGACAAGATCATCTAGGATCATCATGATATCTGAACCGAGATTATATTGAATATCAAGAACTTTTGTGGGGGTGAAGTAGTGCTTGGAGCCATCAATGTGGCTTCTAAAAGTAATGCCCCCTTCATCGATCTTGACATTGTCACTGAGTGAAAAAGCTTGGAAACCACCACTGTCAGTTAAAAAACTTTTTTTAAATTGTGTAAATCCTTGTAGCTTTCCCATCTTACTGATGATTTCATCACCAGGGCGCAGATAGAGATGGTAAGTGTTACCTAATATAATTTGTGGCTTTAGAAATGTTTCCAAATCTGTTGCGTCAAGTGCCTTGACGGCAGCGACTGTTCCTACAGGCATAAAAACCGGTGTTTGGATGGTAGAGTGTTTGGTTGTGATCGTACAAGCTCTTGCTTTATTGTCACATTTATCTATCTGAAATTGCATTGTGCTATAATTCTCCTGATTATAAAAATAGGGATAGTGGAATAGGATTATACCATTCCCTACTAAAAAGAGTTAAATGAAAAATATATTGATTCTCGCTGATGGACCTACTGCTAGAAATTTTCTTGAGTGGGTCAACAAGACACGAATTGCTGACAACCAGTACCAAGTTGTATGTTACAAAGAGGGAGTCTTTCCCGAAAAAATGAGTCATACGACTCCTTTATACCATACAGATCCGACCAGTTATAGCAAATTGCTTGCTTTGATGTCTGAAACTAAATTTATGATGGTTTTTATTGTTATGGAGGAGAAAGATGATGCTCTCTACTCACTGAAGAATGTTCGTCAGATAGATCCAAAAATACGCATTGTATTATTGGACAAATGGGATGAACTATATGAAAATACAGACAATACTACACTTATCAACGAACAGCAGCTCATGGCTTCGCATCTCTATGATCATCTGCCTAATGTACCTGTAGTCGCACAGAATGTAGGTTTGGGTGAAGGTGAAATTATGGAAATCTTGGTGCCTTTTGGAAGTAGTTATTCTTATAGGCATGCAGGTTCTATCGCACAGAGAAAATGGAAAATAGCTGCAATCTATCGTAATAAAAAGCAGATTATCCCTACCAGTGCTACTATGATTTATCCCAATGATACTCTCTTGGTGATAGGCAAGCCAAGGGTATTGGAAGGTATTTATAAAAGTATCAATAGGCGTATAGGGCTTTTCCCTGAACCTTTTGGTAGAAATCTTTATCTCATACTTGATTTAACCCATGACAAGAGTAAGGCATTGACCTATCTCAAAGAGAGTATCTATTTGATGGATCAGCTGGAAAAAAAATTACTTTTTGTGAGGATTATTAATCCTTCAGATTTTGATTTGATCAAAATTTTGAAAGAGGAGGAGAGAGAAGATATCATAATTCATATTTGTTATGATACGATAGGAATAATGACTCTCATCGAATATGATATACAGAAGTTTGATATCGGACTGCTTCTCAATAGTATTGATACTTTTGAAAAACTTAATTTGGTAAAAGAGATATTTGAACTCAAAAAGCTTGTCTATCTCTTTGGTGACAAGTCGCTTCATAGTATCAAAGAGAGTGTTGTATTGGTCACTGATGAGGCCGAGATGGAATCTATCTCTTCCACTGCGATTGATTTCTCTGAAAGTCTTGGTCTGACTCTGCATCTGTGTGACTTCGATCCAGAGGGTGATTTTAAAAGCAAAAAGAAAATTATTGAACACTATGAAACACTTGCACAAATTTTTAACTATGAAGTTGTGATCGACCAAGAGAGTGTCAATCCTGTGCGAAAACTCCATAGCTTGCATAATATTATCCAAATCTCTGCTTTTAATCAGCAGATGAGAAGGAAGTCAATTTTTAATTTCATTTCGACGAAAGTTCAGAATTATCTTTTAACACTCGAAAAATACCCAAAAATTCTTGTTCCAGTTGAAATTTTAACGAAGTAATAGGCACTTCTAAAGCTATTTAAGTTAAAATAAAGGAAATTATACTAATTCCAAAAAAGGGTTTTGCCATGATTGTACCTATCGAGTTACTTAATGTACCTAAAACGACTTATGATATCACTATTGATTCTTTGCCAATGCTGACTTTTGATACGAAAGTTGCTGTGGTGACCAATCCGACTGTGGCAGGTTATCACCTTGATGCACTGTTGAAAAAAGTAGAGGCAAATGAACTCCATGTTGTTATGGTACCAGATGGGGAAGCATATAAGACACTTGATAGTATTGAAGCGATTCTTGATCAACTGTTTGAGCACAAACTAGATCGCAAGTCGCTTTTGATAGCATTGGGCGGAGGAGTGATAGGCGATATGACTGGGTTTGTTGCTTCACTCTATCAAAGAGGAATTGATTTTGTACAAGTCCCTACAACGCTATTGAGCCAAGTAGATGCTAGTGTGGGAGGGAAAACTGGTGTCAATAATAAATACGGCAAGAACTTGATCGGCGCTTTTTATCAGCCCAAAGCCGTCTATATCGATCCTTCATTTCTTCAAACACTTCCTCCACGCGAGTTTGCAGCAGGTGTTGCGGAGATTATCAAGATGGCAGTGATGTTTGATAAAACATATTTTAACTTTCTCAAAAAAGCAGATCTCAAAGATGAGTCCACACTCAAAGAGACGATAAGAAGAAGCGTGGAGCTAAAAGCAGAAGTGGTCAATCAGGATGAGAAGGAGGCAGGTATACGAGCAGTTCTTAATTACGGTCATACTTTTGGCCATGTGATAGAAAATGAAACAGACTATACAACCTATTTGCATGGAGAAGCGGTTGCGATTGGTATCGTGATGGCAAATAGATTGGCAGTGAAACTTGATCTCATGTCCCTACAGGAAGAGGAGGAGGTTGTGATGATTTTAAAAAAGTTTGATCTTCCGACAAAGTATATAATCAAAGATGTAGATGATTTTTATGAGCACTTCTTTCTTGATAAAAAAAGTGCCAACAATAGTATTAAATTTATACTTTCAAATGGTATAGGAGACTACTATATCCAAAAAGATATTAAATCATCCATCGTCAAAGAAGTTCTTTCAGAGTTTGGGGTCTAGGAATGATACTCCGCTCTCTTCTGTTGTCACTTTTTTTGATAGTATCTCTCTCTGCCGTGGCAGCTTTTGGAGAAGAGAGTAGCACATTCACAAAGCTCAATAATATCATCACTTCAACTCTATCAAGCAATGATGCACCTCCCTCCAGAGAGACCAAGCAGGGGAAAAAACTTCAAAAAAATGATCCTAAGAGCAATAAAGATAGAGAAAAAAAGATTTTAAAGAATAAAGAGACTACTATAAAACTTCTTCTTGATCGTAAAAAAGAGTTGGATAAGTCTCTGTTGCATAATAATATTTGGTCTAAAATTTATAGCAATTATCATACTTATCTATATCTGATAGATGAGAAAAAAGATATCAATACAAAAACAACTTATCTGAACAGTAGATTTAACTTAACAGATAGTGAGAAGGCAGGTTTGGATATTCTCATCAATAAAGAGAAGACTATTGATGGGAAGTTGCAACTTCTAGAAGAGTATAAAAAAGATCCATTTAAGGAGATTATCAAACCAGAACCTTTAGATGATATTCCTACTGTCAGCAATCCTATCGCTATTGTCACAGCTATATCTTACGAAAAGAAACTTCTCTCGGAACAAGAGGCATATAATGCTCGTTATTTTTCCCTCAGGCAAATAGTCAATAAGTTTCAAGAGGAGGAGAAGGTTCTTGAAGAGTTGATCAAGTTTGATTCTGAAAATGAAGAGTATAAAGAACTACTTGTTGATATCCATGAAAAACTTAAAATATTTGCACCTGTTTTAGATATATTCAAAACAACTCAAAGTGTTTATACCAAAAAAATAGATGAGATCAAACTAAAACTTAGAGTTGAAATCAAAAAAGAGATGGAGAAGACTCTCTCGATCGGTGGAATTGTACTATTTTTTCTCGCACTCTTTTTTCTAGGAAAATTTCTAGCACATAGGTATATGTCTGATAATGATCGTTTTTATATGATCAATAAAGCACTCAATATTACCTTCATATCACTGCTTGTTATGATCCTACTCTTCTCATATATTGAGAATGTTAGTTATCTTGTGACTGTATTGAGTTTTGCTTCAGCTGGTATAGCGATTGCGATGAAAGATTGGTTTATGAGTTTGATGGGTTGGTTTGTTATTATGATTGGTGGGGCAATCCATGTAGGAGATAGGGTAAAATTTGTTCGAGGAGATGTGGCATATGTAGGAGATATAGTAGATATATCTATGATGCGTATGACGCTGCATGAGGATGTAACCTTGACAACCTATATGGAAAATAGACGAGGCGGAAGAATCATTTTTATCCCCAATAATTACATCTTTACCGATATGATAGCTAACTACTCTCACGCTGGTCTCAAAACTGTATGGGATGGTATTGATATTGTTGTTACTTTCGATTCTAATATAAGCAAGGCAACTTCTATTGGCAAAGAGGTAAGTAAAAAGTACTCCAAGGGGTATACCGATATTACAAGAAAACAGCTCAATAAACTACGAAGTAGCTATAGCATACGAAATACCAATGTTGAACCTCGTATCTTCTCTTTCATTGAGCCTTATGGTATGAAGATAAGTGTATGGTATCTCACCAATGCTTATGCTACACTGACTTTGCGAAGTACTATCTCTAGTGAAATCATCGAACGAATGCAAGCAGAAAAAGATATCTTTCTGGCCTATCCTACACAATCTATCTATGTAGACAAAGATGTGAGAAAGCCTCCTCTGCCTTCTGAAGATAGTCATAAAGATAGTGGAGTTGCCGTATGAATAAAAGAGTCTTTTTTAAAACCTTTGGCTGTCGTACCAATCAATTTGACACACAAGTGATGATCTCCAAGCTTCGTGAATTTGAACTCTCTTTGAATGAGGAGGAGAGTGATATCGTAGTTGTTAACTCTTGCACTGTGACCAATGGGGCGGATGCTTCAGTGAGAAGCTATATTAATGGACTCAAGCGTAAAAACCCACATCTCAAAGTAGTTTTGGCAGGTTGTGGTTCTCACTCCAAGGGAGAATCTCTCTTTGGTGATGAAAAGGTTTTTGGTGTGATGGGGCACTCAGAAAAAGAGAAGATCAATGAGATACTCAAGAGACCTGAGCGATTTTATGAGATAGGTGATTTGAGACATATTGATTCAACAATAGTTGAAGAGTTTGTAGGTAAGAGTAGGGCTTTTGTCAAGATACAGGAGGGGTGTGATTTTCGTTGCTCCTACTGCATCATTCCTGCTGTCAGGGGAGATGCAAGGAGTCACAGAGAAGAGATCATCCTAGCGCAAATTCAAAAGCTTGCTAGTAATGGTTTTGGTGAATTTATATTGACAGGTACAAATGTCGGTAGTTATGGCAGGGACCAGGGTAGCTCTATGGCGAAACTTCTCAAGTCTATCAGCACTATTCGTGGTGTCAGACGAATTCGCATTGGAAGTCTGGAGCCGATACAGATAGATGATGAATTTTTGGAGTTGCTAGGTGAACCTTGGATGGCTAGGCATCTGCATATTGCTTTGCAGCATAGTAGTGATACTATGTTGGAGTTGATGAGTCGTCGTAATCGTTTTGATACAGATCTTGAGCTTTTTGAAAAGATCGCATCAAAAGGTTATGCCTTGGGTACAGATTTCATTGTAGGGCATCCAGGAGAGACAGATGAGGTATGGGGTGAAGCGATGGATCATATAGAGAGGTTTCCGTTGACTCACCTGCATGCCTTCCGTTACTCCAAACGAGACAATACACCCTCTGCCCTTATGCGCCCAGAGATTTTAGGTAATAGAGCCAAGGATAGGCATCGGGAATTAACTGAAGTTGTAAAGGCAAAGAACTTTGCTTTCCGGCAGTCTCATTCAAAGAATCTAGAGGTTTTACTAGAAAATGGATCAGGGGGTATTTACCATGGTTTTGACCAGTATTTTAATCGCGTAGAGGTCTTGTCAGATGAAGATCTCAGTAGCAACTGGGTGTTGCTCAATCAAGTGGAGGTGAACCGTGAAGGTAATCGGACAAAATTTTAACAAGAAAAATATTCAGATTATTGTAGGTCTATTGGCAATGCTCTTATTGCTTTTTGCATTTGCATTTCTGCGTGATAGTAGTCAAGATATCACCGCATCAGAAGCAAGTAAACTCTATACAGAGAATCGTATCACAAAGATCATTATTGATGGTGAGTATCTTCGCCTACTGACAAATACTCAGACTTATAAGATATATAAGGGATCCATCAATACAAAAGTACTTTTTCAAAAGTACCCCGTTGAGGTCATAGGAGATCGAAGTTATATTTTTGAACTCTTTTATCTATTGATTATTGTCATTGCATTTGGTTTTCTTTTTAAGATGACAACAAGTAAACAAAATATAGAACTTGAGAAGTTTCATCATGAAATAGACCCTGTAGAAGAGATTGTCAAACCTGAAGAGATCAAGGCGATAACTTCTACAATAACATTTTCTGATGTGGCAGGCATTGATGATGTCAAAGAGGAGCTTGAGGAGATTATTGATTTTTTGAGAGAGCCACAAAAATATCGTGAATTGGATATTAGGCTTCCCAAGGGTGTGCTACTGATTGGTCCTCCTGGTGTTGGAAAAACATTGATTTCCAAGGCAGTTGCCGGTGAAGCTGGTGTCCCTTTCTTTTATCAGAGTGGTGCCTCTTTTGTTTATATCTATGTTGGGATGGGTGCCAAACGAGTGAGTGAACTTTTCAAAAAGGCAAAACAGATGGCACCGAGTATTATATTTATTGATGAGATCGATGCTGTGGGCAAGAGTAGGGGTGAGTTTCGAAATGATGAGAGAGAAGCGACACTCAATCAACTACTGACCGAGATGGATGGTTTCGAGGAGAGTTCGGGAGTGATCATTATTGGTGCGACAAACAAAGTGGATGTTCTCGATGAAGCGTTACTCAGGGCAGGGCGATTTGATAGACGCATCCATATCTCTCTGCCAGATATGCATGAACGGATCAAAACACTGCAACTCTATTTGGCAAAAAAACCTCATGAAGTTGATCTTGATGCTGTCGCGAAGATGACGGTAGGTTTCAACAGTGCCGCTTTGGCGACACTGACCAATGAAGCTGCTATTCATGCGATGCGAAAGGATCGCAAAATAGTTGAATTAGATGACTTTGAAGCGGTCAAGGAGAAGGTTTTGCTAGGCAAGCGCCGCATTATGAGCTTTAGTGACGAAGAGAGGGAGATACAGGCTGTTTACCAAGGTGCCAAAGCACTTGCTGCTACTTGGCTGGATGTAGATTTTGAAAAGATAGGCATAGTGACTACTCGACTGTTAGAGCAAGACCATGAGATCATCTCTAAGAGTCAGATACTCAATCGTGTCAAAGTCTATCTCGCAGGTAGTGTAGCTACACAAAGGGCTTACAGTGAGAAGTTCACCAATGCAGGCAGGGATATCACGCAGGCAAAAGATTTAACACATCGTTTAGTACATGATTATGGCATGGGTGAGCACTTTTCAAATCATTTGAATGATGAAGAGATGATCCTACAAAGCGCACAGGAGGAGGTTAATACTATTTTAGATAAGCTCTATGAGACGCATACAAAAATTTCTACCTATTTGTTGGAAAACGAAAATATTACCCGTGAACAGACCCAAGAGATTATTCGTGAAATATTTTAACGGCTTTTCACTCTTGGGCGAAGAGGGATTTTTTGCACCTTTTCTGGATAAATCTGATTTTACCATTGCTGGCTTTAGTTACGGTGCGCAGGTAGCGTTTGAGACTCTCTATCGGAGTCAAGAGCGTATCGAAAAGCTGATCCTTCTCTCTCCTGCCTTTTTTCAGTCAGAAAAAAAAAGTTTTATTCGCACGCAACTGCGTTATTTTGATCAAGATCATGACATGTATATACAGCAATTTTTAAACAATGTAACTTATCCTGCCAAAGTTGATCTCTCTCCCTATCTCTCTTTCGGCAAAAGAGAAGATCTTGAAGCTCTTCTAAGCTACCGTTGGGAGGAGAAAAAAATAATTGAAGTACTTGAGAGAGGGGCACAGATAGAAGTTTATTTGGGAGGAGAAGATAAGATCATTCAAAGTAATCAGGCTTTTACTTTTTTCTCTGAACTTACGACAACAGAACTTGTCAAGGATGCAGGACATCTGTTGCAATTCTAAACTAAGCTTAGGAATAAAACAGAAATAACTCCCAAATGTTAGGCGTTTTGGAGCAGGGACTTCAGTCCCGTTTGACGGGACTGAAGTCCCTGCTCCAAGTATCTATTATTTGG
>QMKU01000020.1 GCA_003646525.1 Campylobacterota bacterium | reverse complement strand
TTTTGCTCGTTCCCATCCGTCCTCGGTGGGAATGCATACGAGAGCTACAGTAACAAAGTAAACACTCAGGCAGAGAAGTCCATTTTCCTCGTTCCACAGCTCCAGCTGTGGAATGCCTATTGGAGTCACAATAGCAAAAAAGATATCCATTAACCAAAAACATCCCAAATTGATACAGAGTAAACAGATGATGCTTTGCTCGTTCCCATCCGTCCTCGGTGGGAATGCATACGAGAGCTACAGTAAGAGATTATAATGGTACTGAGGGATTACTAAATGTAGAGAGGTTATGGTGAGTTGTAAATCCAATAGGCATTCCACAGCTGGAGCTGTGGAACGAGTAAATAATCACTTGTGCGACACGGTCGCACCTACAACGCTGTAAACTACCTTTTACTAGATATGAAAGATGCCAAATTCAAAACAATAAAAATTTCGCTAAAATACAAGTATAATTTTAATCTCAGGGAAAACCATGGCACTCATCGATCTCTTCAATATCAAAAAACAGTATGACATTAAACTTCTTCTTGATGATGTCAGTTTCCATCTCAGCGAGGGGGAGCGAGTGGCGATCGTGGGGCAAAATGGTTGTGGTAAATCTACGCTGATGAAGCTCATCACAGGAGAAGAAGAACCTGATGACGGGAAGCGGGTCATTAACCGTTCGATACAGATAGAGATGCTACAGCAACAGCCACATTTTGAAGCCAACTTAACGACACGAGAAGCGATTGAAAACGAACTAACAGAGCTACAAAATGCCAAAAAAGAGTATCAGAAACTCACTGAAGCACTTGCTACTGATTTTGAAAACAGTGCACTCCTCAACCAACATGCTAGAGTCTCTGCTTATCTTGATCACCATAATGCTTGGAATCTTGATGATAAAGTCGAACGAGTTTTGCAGGAATTTAGGCTCAAAGCATACGAAAATAGACCCGTCATCACACTATCTGGCGGAGAACAGCGTCGTGTTGCCCTAGCCTCTCTGATCCTCAAGAAACCTGATATCCTTCTGCTTGATGAGCCAACCAACCACCTCGATGTCTATATGGTTGAATTTCTCGAAGAGATGCTTCTCAAAGAAAAATTTACCCTTCTGCTCATCTCTCACGATAGGCACTTCATCGACAGTATTGCAAGTAGAGTTGTAGAGATAGACAACCTCGAACTTGTAAGCTATCAGGGAGGATACCAAAGCTACCTCCGACAAAAAGAGGAGCGTATGCATACACTCAAGAAGGGTCATGATAATCTGCTCAGACTTCTCAAACAGGAAGAGTCTTGGCTCTCCAAAGGGGTCAGAGCTAGAGAAAAACGCAATCAAGGACGAAAAAAACGAGTCTTTGAGCTCAGAGATGAAGCCAAAAAGAACCCTACCCTCATACATAAAATGATGATCGAACTTGAACGAGAAAAAAAGCATTTCAATCGTGAAGAGAGTGTCTCCAGAAAAAAGATGCTTTTTGATCTTGAAAATGTCAACTATAGTGTACCTGGGAAATTACTCATATCCAATTTGACAACACGCATTCTCCAAAGAGACAAAATAGCAATCGTAGGCTACAATGGTTCAGGCAAATCAACACTCCTTAGATTGATGCTAGGAAGACTACAGCCTGATAGTGGTCAAATCAAACAGGGTGACTTCTCCATCGGATACTTTGACCAACATCGAGATATGCTTGATGATGACAAACGGTTGATCGAAACATTTTGTCCAGATGGAGGTGATATTATCGAAGTGCAGGGAAAAAATATGCATGTCTTTGGCTACCTCAAATCTTTTCTTTTTCCCAAAGAATTTCTAGACAAAAAGATAGGGATGCTGAGTGGAGGAGAGAAAAACCGTGTGGCACTTGCTCTATTACTTGCCAAAAAAGTAGATTGCTTGATCATGGATGAACCCACCAACGACCTCGATATCCAGACGATCAACATCCTCGAAGAAAAATTGATCAACTTCACTGGTGCGATCCTTTTTGTTTCGCATGATCGTTATTTCATCGATAAAATCGCTTCAAAACTCTTCATCTTCAAGGGAGATGGGGCGATCGAAGAATCATATCAAAGCTATAGCGAATATCTCAGTCTTGAAAAAGATATTAACGAATTGGGCAAGCTTGAAAAAGAGGTTCATTCAGCCAAACCAAAAGAAGTCAAGCGCAACAAGATAAAGACCAAGCTTAGTTACAAAGATCAGCGAGACCTTGATATGCTGCCCGAACAGATCGATGATCTTGAAAATAAAATTGATACAATCAACACCTGTCTCTATGACCCAGAGTGCTATCAGGAAAAAGGATTAGAGATACTTATGCAAGAGTTAGAAGAGCTTCAAAAAAAATATGAAGAGATAGGCGATCGCTATCTTGAAGTTTTGGAGCTCCAAGAGGAGCTAGAGGGATAAACCTTACCAGTAAATAACTGTTCTTTTTCGTCCCCAACGCAATGCTTTTCGGCGATTCATTCCCATATAAATATCAATGCGCTTGGTATATCGTTTGTTCATTTTGTCACGAACAGTATAGTAGCCAGGCAAGCCTTGTATTCTCACCTTTTTACCATTTCCAAGTCCATACTTGGTGATCAAATCTCTCGATACGGCAATAATTTTCATACCTGGTCGAATACGGTTATTCCATGCCGCTAAAAACGGTGTACTATCCGTCTGGTTACCATGAGAAGTATAGGCTGTGGCTTGTACGCGCAATTTGCGTTTGCCTTTGAGTGTTTTGAAAAGTTTTTTATCATACTCATTCGAGACTTTTCTTCGTGTTTTCTTGTTAAGATAAAGATATTTTTTTTCAAGTTTTTTAGCAAGTTTACTCTGTTTTGCCTTTTTTAGATTCTCTTTTTCTCTTTTTCTGACAATAAAATCAACCTTTTTTTGGAGAGTAGGTATAAATATTTTTTGTCCTATCTTCAAGATGCTGTCACGCGTGAGGTCATCATTGGCTAGCAATACTGCTTTTGCACTTAGATCAAATTCTCTAGCAATCAAGATGAGAGAATCTCCACTCTGCACAGCATATGTTGCATACCTTTTTGCTCTCTTCTCAAATGCGTTCTTTTTAGCTAAAGTTTTTTGCTTCTCTTCCTCTTTTTTTCGAAGCCTAAACTTCTCTTTTTCTAGCTTGTAGGTTGCTAGTACCCCGAGCATCTCTTTTCTGAATGCTTCTTTTTCTCTCTTATCTTCTTCTAGCTGTTTTGCCTTTTCTTCATTAAATTTTTGTTCTTGTGCTACTCTTATTTCCTCTTCTTTGACCTCTTGCTCCTGTTTTTTTCGAAGCTCCCATTTCTCTTTTTCTAGTTTATAGGCTGCTAGCACTTCAAGCATCTCTTTTCTGAATGCTTCTTTTTCTCTGATCTCCTCTGCAGTTTTTCGCAGGGGACTAGGCTGGCTACCACTGAAGCGAATAGGGTCGAGTACTACAAGATGCTTCTCTATCATATCTTCAACATTGATCACTTTTAGAATTTTGTGTCTTGCTTCTGGGGGAAGAGTTTTGGAAATGATCAATTTATGGCTATCCTTGCCATAAATAAGCTTCTCCGTAAACATAAACTTGGATGGATAAGGTTTGCATTCAGTGGTTTTTGCTGTTGCCAGACGACAATCCACCATTCTCCTATCACCAGCATAAGCATTTGTCGATATTATAATACTACCCAATAAAAAAATACTCTTTTTCATAATAAAATGTTAAAAACTATAAAAACTTTAACATCTCCTCCTTTATAGATTTTTGATCTACAACAACTGTATGTTTGATCGCCTTGTCAAATAATGTACTGATCATATCAGGTACTTCAATCGCTTTGTTTTTACTTACCCATTTTAGAGCATCCAAGTCACTAGCTACCGGATGTCCTAGTGCTCTTGATACTGTTGTACTAAATTTTGTCCATTCAGCTGTTGAATAGATAATGGTAGGTAGCTTCTCGTTTCTGAGGTTGTGATATGCTTTTAGACTAGTAGCTGTATGGGGATCCATGATATAGTTCTTTTGCGCATATTCTGCGATCACAGCTTCTCCCTCAGCATCATCACTGAATGTTGCATCAAAGTCTTCTCTTAAGCTTTTTAACTCATCTGGAGACAATTGGAATTTACCTTTTTCATTCAATGCTTCGAGAAGCTCTTTGGTGCGTGCTCCACCGAATTTATCAAACATGACTCGTTCAATATTGGAACTTTTGAGAATATCCATCGCTGGTGATTCGGTCTGTATCAAATCTCTGTCAGTCAAATCATAGATACCCGTCTTGATCCAATCGGTCAAAATATTATTGATATTTGATGCGATCAGTATCTTTTTGATCGGTAATCCTGCTTTTTTGGCATAATAAGCACCCAATGCATTTCCAAAATTTCCACTAGGAACAACCATATAAATGGGGTCACCCAAGGCAATAATCTTTTTGCGAACCAATTCCAGATAACTATGAATATGATAAATGATTTGAAAGATAATGCGTCCGAAATTAACCGAATTGGCAGCAGAGAGTTTGATATTGCGTCGGGTAAGCTCATCTCTGAACTCCTGCGAGGACAAAAGTTCTTTGAGACTACTCTGAGCATCATCAAAATTTCCCTTGATACCGATCACTTTGATATTCTCTGCATCTTCTGTAACCATCTGTAATCTCTGTACATCACTAGTGCCACCAGAAGGGTAGATACAGGCTACTTTGACATTGGGTTGATTTTTGAAAGTTTCCAATGTCGCTGGTCCAGTATCACCACTAGTAGCTGCCATGATGAGATAGTTTTCACCCCTCTTTTGTGCTAGCGTACTCAGAATATAACCAAAAGGCTGAAGTGCCATATCTTTAAAGGCACGCGTTTTCCCATGGTATAGTTCGCTCACAAAACAATCTTCTTCAATCTGAACCAAAGGTACAGGATCGGAGGGATCATCAAATGTATCATAGCGATCAAGTGCCTCTGTGATAATGGCAGAATCAATATCAATCTCAAATGCCTGTAAAAAGTCAGCAGCCAACTCTTTGTAATGACTATCAAGATGTTTGCGTAAAAAAATTGAATCCATTGCTGGTAGTGATTCAGGCACATAGAGTCCACCATAACTGGCACTAGGACTTAAAATTGCATCCGAAAAATCTATCTTTTCTGCTCTGTTACCATCGTTTCCGCGTGTTTCTATAAATTGCATCTATTTTCATCCTATCTGTTCTTATCTCTTATTATAGCAAAAAAATCAGTTTTCTATCTCATCCATCATCACCGTGATGATATCAGTCATAGTCAATAAGCCTGCAAGCTCATTATTGTCGATAACCAAAAGCCGCTTGATACTCTCTCTCACCATCATACGAGCTGCATACTTAACATTAAGTTTGGCAGAGACAGAGATGGATGGTGATGCCGCGATATCATAGACATTCAATAGATCTATATCTCCATCTTCTGCTATAATGCTTTGTAATATATTCTTGAAAGTAACCAAACCATACGCCCCATTGGGACCATTTTTTTCAACAACCAATGATCGAACACTATTTACTTTCATTAGATGTAATATTTCCCGCACTGATGACATTTGTGGTACGATAACTAATTTATCTACTGGTGTCATAATCTCTTCTACTAGCATATTTTCTCCTTCTATAATAGATGACTAATATCATCTTTGAATTTATGTAACTCTGCAATATCTAACCCTACAACATGACTGAGAGGCAGCGTAAATGCCAAACTGTTGTTTTCTTGATTATCCAAATCGTAACTGAGCCTTATCGCTCGCAAAACCATGATGGAAACCCTTACAGGTAAAACAAAGAGTAGGACGGAGACATTTTCTTCAAGCGTCAAACCAAAAAAGATTTTTTTATCTTTGAGTCCCATATTTCGACCATGAAGTATCGTAACACTCCCAGCACCTGCTTCTTTGGCTACCTTAATAACCTTTTCCTCTTGTTTATCTTCAATAATAACGATCAATGCACTAAATTTCATTTTACCTCTTTTTTATTCATTTTCTTTCGTTCAAACTCCACATAGGTACTATATAACATTACCGTAAGCATAGGAAAGAGTGATGCAAATGCGATCAGTCCAAATCCATCTATCAAGGGATTTCTACCCTCGATATTTTCTGCCAATCCCAATCCCAATGCTGCTACTAGTGGTACCGTCACTGTCGATGTCGTCACCCCTCCACTATCATAAGCTATTGGAATGATATATTTTGGAGCAAAATAAGTCATAATAATCACCAAAATGTATCCAACAACTATATAATAGTGAATAGGGTCACCTGCAACAATACGATATGAGCCTAGTGCGATTCCGATCGCAACACCTATCGCCACAACAACTCTAAGGACTGCCTGCTTGATCGTACCAGCACTGATCTCTTCAGCTTTGATAGCAATCGCCAAAAGTGCAGGCTCTGCCATCGTCGTCGAAAAACCTATCAAAAAGGCAAAGAGATAAATCAGAAGATTATTTTTCATTGCTGTAAGCTGAAAGGCAATCGTTTCACCTATAGGGAAAAGTCCCATCTCCAGACCAACGATAAAAGCATAAAGTCCTAAGATCACCAGAATAATTCCGACAATGATCTTTTGCAGATGTGCCACAGGTTTTTTTATTACTAAATACTGAAAAAAGAAGATGACCATCAATATGGGTAAAACATCCTTGATGACACCCACAAGGTCAAGCATAACATCGATCCACTCAAAATGGTGCATCTTTATCTCTCCAATCTTTTCAACTACTCTCTGACTAGTAGCCACTGCTTTTTCTACGATGGTTGGCACAGAAGAGTATACGATGATCCCATAAGCCTGTACAAAAATCATCGGCAATAGAGAAGCAAAAGCGATCAGACCAAAACCATCAATGGCAGGATTTCGTCCTTTGATACTAGAAGCCAATCCTATCCCAAGTGCTGCGACTAGGGGGACAGTGACGGTTGAAGTTGTTACGCCACCACTATCATATGCCAACCCTATGATCTCCTTGGGTGCAAAAAATGTAGTGATCACCACGATCAAATATCCTGCAATGATATAATATTGTATAGGGTGTCCCACCAAGATACGGAAAACTCCCAATGCAATAGCAAATCCAACTGAGAGTGCCACTGTCATACGCAAAAAGAAGGCATCAATAAGACCTCCACTGACAAGTGCGGCTTTGTCAGCAATAGCGATCAGTGCCGGTTCGGCGACTGTAGTAGAAAATCCTATCGTAAAGGCAAAAAGGAGTAACCAGAAGAGTGAACCCTTTTTTGCAAAATCAGTTGCCAGATTTTCTCCTATTGGAAAAATCCCTAGTTCCAATCCGCGAATAAAGAGTGCCAATCCCACTGCAACGATGAAAAGCCCTACAACAATAGAGATTAGATTCTCTGGTACAGCCTGCACGATAAAGATTTGGAAGAAAGCCACAACCAATACAATAGGAGTAAGATCCTTGAAAGAGTTTTGCAAATCTTGGTAAAATATTTTTAAGCTCTCTTGTATCATCCTGAAGCTCTAATCAGCATCATTACTTGTTTGTAATTTTTTTAAGCTTGAGCAGAAAAAAATCTTTGGCATTACCATAACTATCACTCTCTCCTACCACAACGATACTGCCATCACTAGTACGCGTAATGCCGTTGGCTATGTCAGTATTGATATCACCATAGAGTCCTGACCAGAAAAGCTCACCCTCTCTGTCTAGTGCCAATACATAAACATCATAGACCCCTTCACCCATCGAATTGGTTCCGCCTGCTATGACAAAATCTCCCTCTCTCGTCATAGTGATAGAATTTGCAAAATCATAGTGCTTGTACCCATAAATCTTGTGCCAGATAAGATCACCTTTCTGACTAAATTTCATCACACTCAAATCGGTCTGTGCACTTCCAAAAGAGCGTGTATATCCTGTCGCTACAATACCGCCGTCAAGTGTAGGAGTGACGGCATTGAGGATATCTTCATACTCGCCACCATAAGTCCGTGCCCATATTTTATTACCATCTTGATCCATCTTGAGAAGAAAAAAGTCGCTATCGCCTGCACGATCAAGCTCCCGTGAACCGACCAATACCAGACTTCCATCAAGCGTACGAGTCAATCCACGCACCAACTCTTCTTTCTCTCCTCCTATCTTTTTCTCAGAAAGCATACGACCATTTTTGTCCATCTTGACAATATAAATATCCTTATAACCATTGCCAAAAGATTCACTTTCACCTACAACTATCGCACCGCCATCATCTGTCCCTGCAATAGCACGCCCATACTCTGCTCGCTCTTTACCAAATGTCGTCTGCCAGATACCTTTCCCATCCAGAGAAATTTTTGCGACATAGATGTCACGGTCTCTGCTTTTGCTGAAAGACCGGCTCGTTCCTACTACTAGTATAGAACCATCTTTGGCTCGGGATATTCCTGAAGCTAGATCTATATTTTTACCACCAAGCATCTTGCGCCAAACTGTTTTTCCTTTACTATTGACGCGTGTTACACAGATATCACTCTGTACCGAATCAAAAGACTTGCAAGTCCCAGCTATGGCAACATCGCCATCCTCTAGTGCTACAACCGCCATCGCCCTATCTGTATCGCTCCCACCATAAATCTCCTGCCATACTTTTTCAAAAGTCGGTTTCTTTTGCGTAGGCTTAACTTCGACAGCATTTGCAAATATACCCAAAATAGACAGGCTGATCATCACACTCAAATATCTTCTCTTCATTTTCAACTCCTTATATCTTATTTATGCGTAGTATACATAAAATCTTATACTTATTTCTGATTCTAGAGATCTTTTACAAATTTAATCAAAGCATCACTATCCAAAGGTCTACCAAAATAATACCCCTGTCCATAATCACATGCATGCTCTCTGAGAAAATCTTCCTGCTCTTTTATCTCAATTCCCTCAGCGATCACCTGATATCCCAAACTGTGAGAAAGGGCAATAATAGCCCTTGAAACTTCTTGATCATTTTTATCACTAGGAAGATCGTCAACAAATGACTTATCAATCTTGATCTTATCAATAGAGAGTTTCTTGAGATAACTCATAGAAGAGTATCCCGTACCAAAATCATCGATAGAGACGCTACACCCCATCTCTCTGAATCCACCAAGTATATAGAGATTTTCCTCAGTGTACTCCATCATGCAACGCTCAGTAATCTCCATCTCAAGATTGTGCGGAGAGATGCCACTCTTTTCAATGATCGCAACAAAGTTCTCCAGTAAATCTTTTTGTCTGAACTGAATACTCGAAAGATTGATCGCCACCCATTCGAGTTCTATCCCTTCTTTTTTCCAATCCATATATGCTTTGCAAGCCTTCTCAAAAACAAAATAGCCGATTTTCACGATCATTCCTGTCTCTTCGGCAATAGGTATAAATTTTTCGGGTGAGATAGTCCCAAGTTCCAGATTATACCAGCGTACCAATGCTTCTACACCGCATATTTGCCTACTCTGCAAATCATACTGAGGGTGATACTGCATATAGAGTTCATTTCTCTCTAACGCATAGAGCAATTTCTGCTCCAATTCAAGGCGAGTTTGTATATCGATGGAGAGTGCCCTTGTATAGAACTGGTAGTTGTCCTTGCCCTTGTCTTTAGCATAATACATAGCCCCATCCGCATATTTGACAATGACATTCATACTATTTCCATCATCAGGAAAAAGTGCGATACCGATACTCGCAGTAGTGTTGAGGTGATAATCTTTGACTGTAATCATACCCCTCACTGTCATAAGTATTTTTTCTGCCAAGAGACTGATCTCTCGCTTATCATTTACTTCACTCATAACTACAACAAACTCATCTCCACCAAAACGAGCTAAGAGATTCCGTACACCTACTACTTTTTTTAGACGCTCAGCCAATATGACCAGCATTCCATCACCAATATGATGCCCTAGGCTATCATTGATCACCTTGAAACGATCTAGATCGATAAAGAGTATAGCAACCCTCTTCTCCTCTGCTCTCGCAAGTTCAAAAATATCATCAAGTTCTCTCTCGACATATGCACGGTTAGGCAACTTTGTCAGTGTGTCATAATAAGCAAGAAAATTCGCCTTCTCCTCCATTTCAATAATCTCTTCAAGATTAGTATAAGTAGCAATATAATTCTGAATATCTCTTTTGGCATCTCTTACGATGGCGACAGCCAACAAAACAGTAATATGTTTGCCATTTTTTGTTAAATTGTCCATTTTGCCTCTCCAGTGATCTTTGACAAGAAGTTTTGCCCATATTTTCCGATAGAGAGTTCCACCCTGATCTGAAGAGTTGATAATAGTTATATCATTCCCTACTAGCTCCTCTTCTGTATAACCGAACATATGGATAAATGAAGGATTGGCAGAGAGAATATTCTTCTCACTATCTGCGATCACGATTCCATCAGCAATCATTTCATACACAGCAGCAGACTGTTGCAATCTCTGTTGTGTTTTGATATACTCAGTTACATTAAGTTTGATCGCCAGATATTGCACCAATTCACCATTTACAATGATAGGCGAAATAGAAGCCTTCTCATAAAACAGTACACCATCTTTTCGTTTATTGACAAACTCACCTTGCCACTTCTCACCACGGTCAAGTATTTCGTTCATCTCTCTATAGAACTCCTCACTGTGAAGATTGGATTTAAGTATATTTGGATTTTTACCTATAACTTCATCCTTCATATAGCCACTATTGCGCTCAAAGGCTTCATTGGCATATTGTATATTTCGATTTGCATCTGTGATCACGATAGTATTATCACTATTTTCTATCGCAAAACGAAATGCCTTAAGTTCAAGGGAAGTTTGTCTGAC
>QMKU01000019.1 GCA_003646525.1 Campylobacterota bacterium | reverse complement strand
CGTATAGGTATATTTTGCTGTCGTGGTAGCCCCATGCTTGAAACACCGTATAGTCGTTTTGCTCTTTGTCTTTTTGTGCTGAATCGACCGTTATAAAAGTGTAGTCAAACCGCGGAGGGTGGTCTGTGAATCTCATCCAGTCGTACTTGAATAAATTCCCCCCTGCGATTGTTGGATTACATTGATAAAGTGAAGACCATGAACTTTCAATCATTTTGCTTTTTTGTCTATTTAAAAATGCCAAGCTCTTAAACTCTGGGAATAATGCTTCGCCCTCCTTTCGAAACTCTTCATCTTTTGTTGCAATCGCTGGGTATTCTATATATGTCGCCGTTTTTCCCTCTGGACTCTTTAAAATTGTTGCCATTAAATCCATAACATGCCATCTAGTCATGATTATTATTTGTCCTGCTGACTCTGCAAATCTAGTACCCCAGTCATCAGAATACCAGTCTGATATCCTCTGTCTCTTTGTCTCACTATTTGATTCAGACCGTCCTTTTATGGGGTCATCTATAAATCCAAGACCCGTTATGCTTTGTCCAGTTACAGCCCCACCACAAGTGACATTTTTAAAGCTTCCGTTATGGTTTGGGAGTTCAAAGAAATTGTCGTTATTTGCATATCCTCTCTCGTTTCCTCTCCTACTAGAAAGATGAACCTCTGGAAATATATCGCTATATATTTTTGAGCTCATTATTCTCTTCACTCCCTTATTTGCTCTGACTCCTAGTGTGTCTGAAAACGAAGAAAATATGTGTGCTTTTTCTGGTTCTTTTCCTATAATCCATGCTATAAAATCTATAACTATTACTGATTTTCCGTGCTGTGGAGGAGTGGATATCATCATAGTTGGGGCTTCGCCTCTTTTGTATTGATGATAGAAATTTTGGAATTCTTTCGCTAGTTCTGTTGGAAACCACCCAGTAACAAATGCGGAGCCATTTATTGCTCTCCTGAAAAGTGCGAAGTCTTCTCTTGATTTTTCGACTAAATATTTGTATGCAACACTCATTTCTTGCTCTGTCTCAGGGTCTCTTTTTAGTCCGAGGAGTTCTGTTATTAGTGCCAATTTGAAATAATCTCTTTTGCTTTGTCTAGCTCACTATCATTCATTGCTCGAAACTCTGTACACCCACGGAATCCAATTATTTTTGGGTCTTCGCCAATATTTAGGATTGATTGCTCTACTCTGAGTGCTTCTTTGATTTCCTTAATTTCTATTATCTCTGCTCTGATGGATGATTTCTTTGACACCTCTGTTATTCTTTGTATCCCTCTTCTAAATGATGTCACCCCTATCTTATAAACTTGCTTGTTATTAAATTTTATTCCGATTGCTTTCCAAATGTAAATAGTATCGTTGTCTGGTTTTTTATATTCTCTTTTTGATGTCATATGTGAGTATGCTTCTTTTTCTAATTGTCGTCGTCTTATGACTTGTCTTGCGGATGGGTATTTTTCTCTAAATTCTGCTTTTGTGTTGAATTCTTTTGCAATTTTTATCAGTTCATCGTCTGAAAGAAATTTATCTATTTTTCTTATCATATGACTACAAACAGATTTAAGGATTCCTCTTTGCTGTGCCACATTATATGCTTTGGTTTCGTTCTTTTTAAAATCTATAGGTCTATTATATTTCAATGCTTTTTTATGTATTTTTTCGTCCGTCCATCTCTCATAATTGTTCATAGTTTGTCCTTATATAAATTATACTGTTAGTGTCTTATAGTAACCCCATTTTTTCAAGCATATCTCTGTTATCTGTAATAATGACGGTTTCGTTTACCGTTTCCTCTTGGTCGCTCATCATTTGTGTCATTTGTATGTTTGTCGCTTGAGTCTCTTTTGGTGGTGCGACTATCCTCATTGATTTCTCTATGATTTCCGTCCCGAGCTTTATCTCTGATAGTTCTAGTTTCTCTATCTTTTTGTCGCTGTTCCGTCGAACGATTTCCGCTGAAGACTGGAGGGCTACTTTGTGTCCTGCTTCCACTACAAGGTCTGCTATTCGTTCTAGCTTCGTTCGCTCTTTTACCGCAGTTTCTATTGCACGGAGTTCTGTGGGATTTTTCTGGGATTTTTCTCGCTCAAAGGCTACCCCAGCTTCCACTGCTGTCGAGTGTTCGAAAGAAATCCCATTTACAATTTTGACAACTGTTTTTCTGTCCACTTTGTGGTGCTTTGAAAGGCTGGCAGGAGTCTTGAACCGTCCCGTCTTCCAGTCTGCTATTATCGCTTTTTTCTTTGATGGTTTGAGTGCCATATTAAACCCTTTTTAGTGGGATGTTATTCTCTTTTGCGAATTCTATCTCTGCTCTCATTCCGTCGCTCATTCCGTGGTGCAATCCCATTATTAGAATGTCGCACTTTAGGATGAGGTTTATCGCTGAAGCCATTCCCGTGTTTCTCTCGCTCTCTACTTTGTCATCTAAAAATTGAGGGTAGTACAAATGTGGCACTATCACATCGTACCCCTCCATTACCGCCATCTTTGCTAGGTGCTTTGTGTATTCGATTTGTGCTTGAAACTGGTCATCGTCGTCAGCCCTGTACGGGCTACAAATGTATGCTGTTTTATTCATTTGTTCCTCTTAGAATGTTGTCGGCTGTGCAATGCCTCGGATTAAACTCATGAAGCCTTTTTGTAGGTCGGTTTGTCCTATCGCTACCCATCTCTTATCTGTTGCTGGGTTTTTGTTTATCTTCGCCACAAGCTCTCCTACTCTCTCTGCGAGTTCTTTCGCTTCGTTCATTAGGTCGATTTCCGCTTGACTTAAATCACGGTATCCTTTTATTTTTTTGTGCTGGTTATCCATTTTCATTTTCCTTTTTGTAGTTGTACCAATTCACGACGGTTCCGTTAATCGTTACCATTTCCTCTCCGCTGAACTCTACCAGTCTCTGAATGTTCACTTGAACATAGCTCGTATCGAACTCTATCGCATAAATTTTCCGCCCCGTTTGGAATCCTGCTATCAAAGTCGAACCGCTCCCACTGAATGGTTCCAGTACGATGTCGTCCTTTTGGCTTGAATTCCCTATCGCTCTGGCTGCAAGCTTTACTGGTTTTTGTGTCGGGTGGACATAGGTTGCTGTCGGGTCTCTTGAAATTTCCCACACCGATGATGTGTTTTGGTACTCTTCTATGATTTCGACCAGTTCGTTTTTTTCCATCGCCTGCAGGTCTTCCATGTTAAATGTCGTACCGCATCTGTCTCCGTACCACTTCGAGTTATGCTCTGTTTTTACCGCATAAAAGCACGGCTCATGTATCCAGTGGTAGTCGCTTCGTCCGAATGCAAACTGATTTTTCTTCCAGATGATTTGTTGCTTCACTCTGAACCCCGTCATTTCTAGTGCATCTTCAAAGTCTCTCTGTGTGATGCTCGCATGGAACACATACAATGCTGGGTTTTCTATCGTGTGTCGGTGGAGGTTTTTAAAGCACTGGATTAAAAAATCTTTTAATGCATCTCCCGTTAAGTCGTCGTTTACTATGTCTTTGAATTTGTCGCTCTGGTATGCTACTCCGTACGGAGGGTCTGTATTTACCATCGTCGCTTTGTTCCCGTTCATCAACTTTGTGTAAGTCTCCGCATCGGTGCTGTCTCCACAGATTAATCGTGATCCATTTGAAAACTCGATTATGTCCCCGAACTTTATCACTGGATTCTCTTCAAGGTCTGGAGTGTCCTCTTCGTCTGTGAATGTCTCTATCTCTTCCTCTTCGCCTATTCCGCACTCCAGTGCATCGAGTTCGTCGTCTGTGAAACCCATCAATTGAACGAGGTCTTCGTTCTCATCCATTATCGCATTGATTTCTGCTTGAAGAATATCCATGTCGAATCCCGTACTCATAGTCAGTTGGTTGTGAACAAGGATATAGGCTTTTTGTTGAGTTCCGTCCATGTGTGCGAGTGAAATTGTCGGGACTTCTTTTAGTCCTAAAAGTTGACTCGCTAAGTAGCGACCGTGTCCCTCTATGATTGTTCCGTCTTTGTCTATTGCGATGGGGTCATTGAAGCCAAACTCTGTTATTGAGTCGGCTATCTGTTGTACTTGTTCTGGAGGGTGGAGTTTTGCATTTCCGCTGTATGGGTCTAGTGCATCAAGTGAAAGGTACTTAACCTCTAGCATGGGTTGGTCTCCCGTCCACTAAGTCTTGGAGGTATTTGATTATTACTCCTCTCTCGTTTCGGTCGTGTGTTGCTTTTGCAAGCTTTATATTTAGGTTCTGAACCGATTCGCTTAAGTCTTTATTCACTGCTGTTATTTGGACGAGTTGTTGTTTTGCAGTGACTATTTCGTGGTTCCGTGCTATCATCATTATTTCGAGCTCTTCGATTCTGGCTAGAAAAATTTTGTTATCGTTCTCCAAACTGTCGCTTTTTTTTGATTGGTATGATAGTGCTTCATCAATGGCATTATTTTTCATTTCCATTTCTAGGATTTCCTCTTCGCACTTGTCTACTCTCTCGTTTGCTCTGTCTAATGCAATTTTCATTTTTTTATAATCCATCTTTTAATTCTCCGTTTTTTTTTCGTTTGTTTCGTTTCGCTCTGAGTTTGTTTTTACTCACTTTGTAATCTTCGCATGATTGTATCCTGCTTGAAGCAGTGCGAAAATTTCCGCCTCTGTTTTTCCGCTGTCTTGGATGAGGGTTGCTATCATGTGAACGATTGCAACCCCGAAGTCTTCGCCAGTGCAGTTCACGGGTTCAATATTTAAATTGGTATCCGTGAATGTTATTAAAATTTCTTTTTTCATCATCTCTTCCTAGAATGGGATTTCGTCTTCGTCTATTGTTTGCTGTGGTTGTTGCTGTTGTTGCTGTTGTGCAGGTTGTCCATAGCCGTTTTGTTGCTGATTTTGCTGTGGTTGTTGCGAGTTAGGCTGTCCCTGCTGTTGTGAATGTTGCTGTTGTCCCTGCTGTGGCTGTTGTCCCTGCTGTTGTTGTTGTTGTTGTTGTGGCTGTCCCTGCTGTTGGGCTCCATTTTGTACGGGTGGTTGCTGTTGACCTTGACTGTAGTTATTCTGTTGAGGCTGATTAGGCTGATTATTTTGCTGATTATTTGAGCCGTTATACTGTGCTGGTTGCTGTTGTTGTTGTCCATACTGTTGCTGTCCTTGAGGTTGGTATGTTTGTCCCTGCTGTTGCTGTTGAGGTTGCTGTCCTCCCTGCTGTTGTCCCTGCTCTTTTGGTTCTACAAAGTGGAGGCGGTTTACCGTTACCGATAGTTTGCTTCTTTTTTGACCATCTTGAGCCGTCCATTGTTCAAAGTTTAACTCTCCCTCTATTGCTATCTTTTTTCCCTTTCGGAAGTATTGGTTCAGTGTCTCTGCTGTTTTTCCAAATGCTGTTAAATCCACATAGATTGGTTTGTTGTCGTATCCTCCGCTCTGGTTTTTTACTGATTTGTTCATAGCCATTCCGAACTTTGCAATCGCTGTTCCGCTCTGTGCATATGTTAGTTCGATGTCTCTTGTTATGTTTCCGATTAAATTTACACTATTCATTCTAGTTTCCTTGGTAATCAATTTCTGCTGTGATGCAGTCATTTAAATTGTCTAATGCTGAAGCATCACTCTGTGTTTGTTGGTGTCCGTTATGGGCTTGGATATCTTGTTGCTCTTGAAAGTCGTCCATACCAAGTATGACCTCTGGTATCGTCAGTCGTGTGAAAAATATCGCCGCACGGTATCTGAGCATGATTCCGGGTATCGTGTTCCAAAGTGAACCCCATCTATTCGCTTTCGCCATTGCTAGTGTTACTTTTGGTCCAGTGTATTGAACTCCGTTTATAAATCCGTATGCTACACACTCTGTCTCGTTATCGTCGAGCCAGTATTGAATTGGTCCGTCTAGTTTTCCGCTTCGGTTCACTAATGCTATGACCATCTTACTATCAAAGGCTAGTTTTCCTTTTATGATGTGAGTGTTTTTCATCACTTCAACGGGTGCAATTCCGAAACGGTTCGCACTCTCCATTGCTATCAAAATATTTGGAACATTTCCACGAAATGCATCGGGCAATAGGTTTGAGTTCGCTAGGTCTTGAGCGATTGTATATTGCTGTTGAAGCTGATAGTTTTGCGGTTGTGGAGGTTGTCCTCCTGCTACGAGTTGGTTTTCATTCATTTTAGTCCGTCCTTGTTTTGAATTGGTTTAGTATATCGTTTTATTGCTTATGTGTCAATTTGAAAGGCTCTTTTTGTATGCGAAGATTTCAATAGGTTTTATCATCCCTGTTACTTTTCCAGTTCGTTTAAACTCTTGATGTTTCTGGAGCAGTTCGTCTATCTCTGTGTCTGCTGTTGCGAGGTCTTCGCTGTTGAGCATTCTTAGCTTCACGGAGTGTTCTGTCCCTGCACTCTCTGCAAATGCCAGCACCGTTCCGATTATGTTGTACCCGTTTGCTTTCATGACTCTGCGGTACCATGCCATCGCTCTGTCGTATCGGTAGTCTTCAATTGTTCGTGCCATCTTCGTGATGTCTTTGGTGGTCTTCAAGTCGAAGATGATCCACTCATTGTATCCCTCTCTTGTTTGAAAGAGTAAATCTGGACGGCACTTCATTGGTATTCCCATCTCTTCGCTGAAAAATGACCGCTCGCTGATTCCAGTCGCTAGGTAATCTCTCATTATCGCTCTAAAATTTCGGGCTATCTCTTCCGCCGTCTCGAGGTCGGTTCCTCCGATTGGTGTTTTGTCTCCGAGTACTTCATTGAAAGCCTCCCATTTCGCTTTACCTATCGTGGTGTTTCGTGGTGCATTTTTCGGTTCTCTGCTGAACTCTTCCTCGAATTTTTCGGGTTCCAATGTCAAAGTGTGAACCGCTGTTCCAAGGTTTAGGCTCGGGCTATCCATGTTGAAAAGGTCTTTATTCTCAAAGTGGAGGCTACTCTCTTCCAGATGCTTCAAGCTTGAGCTTCCTATCTCTGATAGTTTGTGGTACTCGGTGTTGCTCATAATCCAACCGATGCCATCTGGGGCAGGGTGTCCTGCTCTCTTTTGTGCTTCGATTGTTATGTCGTCGGGTGTTAGTTCTAGCATTTTATCTCCCTATCTTTGCTTGTTTGTATGCTGTGGTCATTCTGTACTCACTCGCTGAAAAGCCTTTTATGTGTCGTAACCATCCCATGAAGCCAGAGAGGGTTTCTCCGTCTGATTGCTGTTGATAAATCTCCGCGAGGTTTACTAGTGTTTCGTCTGTGAGTTGTGGTTTTTTCATTAGTTCGTCCTTTATTTGGTGTGAGGCATTATGCCCCTTTTTTAAAATCTTTGCAAGTCTCTTATGACCGCATTGTTGATTCCTGCTCCGTTGAGTTTTTTCTGCATCGCATCTATGATTTGTTGGTCTGTGATGTTTGGTATCTTCGTGATGTCGATGTCAAAGTCTACCAGCACTTTTACTCTGGTCATCGGTCTTTGTCCGATTAGTGGGTCTTCCTGCATTGGTGGCGACATTGGTGTCGCTACCTCTTCGTGTGGTGGACTGTATTCTCCCTCTGGATAGTGGTCTTCGTAGTAAGGCTCTGTTAAAATTTCGCCAGTCTCCATGTTTATCGTTTCGATTGGTGCTGGAGCTTGGAATGCCTCGGGTGGTGTAGATGCTTTTGCTTCCTCATCTCTTAATTTCGCCTCCGCTTTGATTCGCTCCTCTTCACGGATTCGCTCTATCTCTCTGTCTTTTTCTATTTGCTCATCTGAAATTCTTTTATCGTCGAGGAATTGAAAGTTCAACTGTTCAGTGATCCGTGCTTTGATTGTATTAATCGTTGCTGTTGTAAGGTTCCCAGTTTTTGTCACGGCTCCTAGTTTCATCAAGTCCGCAGTCTCTATGTTTCTAAAAGGCTCTCTTAAATTGCTTTCGTTGATTTCATTCAGTGCAAACTCTCGAATTTTATCCAGTATCTCTTGTTTGGTTTTTTCCTCGTAAGCTGCCACCTGCTTCGTGATTTTTTCTTTCGCTTCGTCTGCTAAGTCCATCAACTCTTTTATTTTTTCTTTGAAACCGTCCACTGGTCCTAGTATGTCTTCGAGTGCTTTTGTCTGCTGGTCTTTAATCGCTTTTTTGATTTTGTTTATTTCTGAAGCCATCGATTTTCCGTCTTTGACCGTCTCTGCTGTGATAATCACATCGTATGTTCTTAACCCGTCTATCAGCTGTTGCTTCACAACTTCGAAGTTTCCCTCGATAGTTGGAAGTGTTGATTTTATTACTAACTCTTGCATTTTCGTCCGTCCTTATTTTTTGTATGTCTAATTGTAACCTTATTGTGCTTCAATCTCTCTTAGTTCTTTTTTGCATTGTCTCGTTTCGCATAAAAAAATCTCATGATCCAGGTTTAGTGTTGTTGCTCTGGCTCTTCGTTCTCTTATGATTCGCTGTCCATGCTCTAAAATGTTCATAACTCTACTCACTCGCATGAAAGGCTTCCCTGTTGTTATTTTCTCTATCAGTCTCATCTGTGCTGAACCAGTCATCTTAATCCTCCACCATTTCGCATAGTGCTATCGGTACTGTAATTGCATAGTCGTCTATGTCGATTGTTATCGTCTGCTCTTCAAAGTCAACCGATATCACTTCAAACTTCAAATTTAAAAATTCCACTCGAGTTCCTCCAGTGAACCCTGCTCTGTTAAATTCATCTATGCTCATCTCATTCTCCTTTTTACTTTGTTAATAAATGCTCCAGCATCTCCGATTGTTCCTTTTGGTCTGTGAAATATAAAAAATTGTATCAAACCTAAATTTAAAAGGCTCTCAGCTCGTCGTGAAGCTATTTTTTTACCTCGGGCGAGTGTTGAGTCGTTTAAAACCTCTTTGAAGCTCTTATAGCTGTTTCCATGTGATTCCTGCATGGTTATTCCTCCTCTTTGATTTCATTCATCTTCGCATCAACTCTTAATTTTCTATTTTCCTCTTTCAAAAAATTATTACTCTTAATCAAAAGTTTGTTTAGTTTTTTTAACTCTCTTATTTTTAAAATCTTTGGGTCTTCCCCTTTTGCAATTTGAAAATTTGGAAAAAATAAATTATTCCATTTCTCTCTATTGTGTTCAGTCATCTGGGTTCCGTGTTCCCATCCAGTTATTGTTGGCACTGAAACTCTTAACTCTTTTGAAAGTCTAGGTTTGTCCCATTGCATTAAAATTCTGTTAACCGCTATCTCTGAGTTTGTCTCTCTCATGTCCGTCCTTTCTGTTAAAGTGTCTAATTGTAACCATTAACCACTTAGTCCCATCTTAGTCCCGACTTGGTTCCTCGCACACCCGCATGATATATATAAATTTATTACTTACTAGTAGAATCTCTCCTAAAACCCTCTTAAATCCCTACTGGGGGGGCTCTATATAAAAAGTTAGTTAGTTAGTTAGTTATATAAATAAATACAGCCACTACCGCGGACTTGCGGACGAGCCGTTTTCGGTGCTTTTACCCCGTGCTGGACGGTGTTTCCCGTCCGCAGGTTCGTCCGTTGCGAGCTTGCGGATATTGCGGACGAGAGCCCTCTTTTGGGCGATATGCTCATCCGCAGGTCGTCCGTTTTATCCGTTTTATCGTGCGAAATGTTCACGAAATGCTTGCGAAATGTTCACGAAATAGTTGTATTTTTTCTCTTCAAAAGTGTTTTTTAAGCTGGTTTTAATGTCAAAAGTTGGTCACGACGAGTCGATGTTGTCAGAAAGTTTTCGAAAATTTCGGGGGAGGTTTGGGGGTTAGGTCTATGGGTATGGTCTGGGGGTTAGCTGAAAATCAGCCCACCCTTGACCGTCATCTTGTTACTTAATGCTACTCTTCTTACTGTCTCTGCTGGAGGTCTTCCTCCGTTTTTTCTCATTGAGTCTGCTATGCTGGATGCTCTCACTCCCTTTTTTAGCCTTGGTTGGTTAGCTGGGTTATTGAGCCAGTCTAGGATTCTTTGTCCCACTTCCTCTTCATCTACCTCTCGCTGAACCTCTGAGCCTACTACTCTCTTAATTTCGCCGATGTAGAAATCGTTCAGTGCTATCGCTCTATTGAGTGCTGATATTCCAATTCCTCCCGTCGGCTCATCTGTTATTTCTAATTGCTCCGCTAAGTGGATAATTAGTGCAACTGCACAAATCACTTTCACTCTCTTCGCTATGACCTCCGCCATCAAATAATCTTTTCGGTCGTTGTATTTTTTGAGGTTCATTTCGTTTGATTTGTGCCATTGCTTGAATCGCTGCACTGATTCGCCCTCGAAGTAAAATGCATTATCTCTCTTGAAATTTATCAGCTTCGATATCAATGCTCCGTACTCATCCTCCGCTCTTTTGTCGAACCCTATATCGCTCTCTTCGTATGTCTTGTATGTTGTCTCGTATGTTACAAGTTGGAACCGTGAGAAAAAGCCATCTTTTTTCTTTTTGTACTCTGCTACATGGTCTGCGATGATGTCTGGTTGAGCCATTCCGAATATTGAGATGCTCGCTCCTACTGTGCTGGTTTCTTTGCTTTCATCTTGGCGGAGTCGATTGTCGAAGCTGTCACCGCTCCAAGCGGCGAGGTATGTTGCTCTGGCTTCAGTTCCCGTGTTTCTAGAACTGTTACCGCCTGTACTCTGGAAGAATGCACTCATCTCATCAAAGGCTACAAATGCTGAACCCTCCGCCTCGTTTATAAAACTAGGTATCCGCTCTGCTGTGATGTCTGTCGCGAGGTAGTGCTTCTTTTTTGGTTTGGGTCTTAGTGTTGGTGCTGTGAGTTCGGAGGTGTCTTTTTTCATCGTCATAAAATCTTTTAACTGCTTGAGGTAGAAACTTTTTTTAGGTTTGTACTGCATCTCTTCGCCGAGCCAGTCTTCCATCTCTCCCGCCCATTCGTCGTGGAGTTTCTTTTG
>QMKU01000018.1 GCA_003646525.1 Campylobacterota bacterium | reverse complement strand
CACGGTTTTTATAGATTGATTGTGAAGGATCAGAAGGATAATCTGAGATATAATTATTCATACCATCAATATTTTTAGCTTCCAGTCCGAGAATAATTTTACCTTTTTTATGAGAATAGGCGTTGATCGAAGAGAATTCTTTGATGGTTGATCGGTATTGGTTTTGAGCTTCGCCATAACTATTGGTAAAATAATCCCTCTCAAAAGTCCCTCGACTAGCTCTATTGACACTATCGAAAAGTTCATGGTTAAAATGGTATTTGAGATTGTAATTTTCTTGACGGGAATCATAGTGAGAGTAGAGATCATCGGCAAGAAACTCTGAGTAGGAGTCATCATAATCTCCTTTTGTATCAACCAAATAGTAGGAGAAGTCGAGTGCATTGTTTACATCAAAAGCATATCCTATTTTAAAGTTGAGCATTTTGTTGTTATAAGCATCATTCTCTGCATCACGAGGTGCCAATGCCGAAAAGCTATCACTATCGAGATACGAGGCAAGAATCTGTGCCGTCAATTTCTCACCACCATAAGAGAGTGAAGCGTTGGCACCTTTTGTATTATAGGTTCCACCATTGAGCTGAAGATTACCATGAAAACCTTTTTTCTTAGCACTTTTTGTGATGATATTTATCACGCCAGCACTGGCATTGCCACCCCAGATACTACTACCACCACCTTTGACGATCTCTATCTGAGCGATATTGTCTATCATGAGATTTTCGATCATCGCACGACCATCTGTACTACTAGGATCATTGAGGCGCATACCATCGAGAAGGATCAATACACTGCCTGCGGACTGCCCTCTCATGAAGATAGCACTTGGCTGTCCAAGTCCGCCATTGCTTGAGACGGAGATGCCTGCCACACGACTGATGGCTTGTGCTACGGTTTGATCTCCACTCTCTTCGAGATCGGCAGCTGTAAGTACGGAGATATCCGCCGTTGTGTTTTTGATCGTTTCACTACTTTGGTTTGAGGTGGTGATCATGAGATTGGGATCATCAGCGAGAGAGTAACTCTCTGTGGGTGCATTTATCGCGACAGTTGTTGCTGCCATCAAAGATGAAGTGGTCAGTATAGCGATAGTTACGAAGCTAAGTTGTATTTTTGTCATTGTTTTTCCTTATTTAGGGATCGGCAAAGGCAACCACAAAGGGATTGCCTCAACGCCGATGAATTGCACAGCATGGGTCTCTGCTGAGATATTTGTTTTGTTTTAGTCAAGGTCAGGTGTAAGCTAAGGATAAATAGCTTTAGGAGCAGGGACTTCAGTCCCGTTCTTATGGGACTAAAGTCCCTGCTCCTAGTGTAAATATTTCTTAACTTATTGCACCCCTAACAAAATCGGTATTCCTAAATATTTTAATTAGTGGAAACCGTGTATCTAATATTTTAGAGTGGAGGGGAGGTTTTGTACTCTTCTGTTTTGAAGGCATAGGCATGATAGCGATGATTGCTATCTATAGTACAAAGTTTGTTGAGTGTCGAGTACATTGCAATGATAGCGAGCGAAAAGTAACGCTTAGTATAACCTCTAAGATGTTTCATTATAGAATTTTACACTATTTTAAATAAAAAAAAGTATAATCTATTCAAATTATTAACTTGAATACAGAGGAGTAGTATATGGCTATTGAGACAATCACATCGACTGAAGATTTTAAAGAACTGATAGAGGACATAAAGGCATCCGAAAGTTATAGGGAACCGATCGCATTTGGTATCGCTAGAGTGGACAGAGGGCAGAAAAATGCAGAAAAAGTACTACAGGCTAACTATGCAGTAGTCAACTGGAAGGAAAACTTTGGTTCAGCGGCAGTTTTTTTCAGGGCATTAGAGGAAGCCAAGTGTGCGGTAGATTTCTCTGGGTCTGAGTTTGTCGCTACGATCAATGATAATTTTGTACATAATGCGATGGCGGCTTTTGCTCCTTTTTTGACAGAAGCTACAGGTGAGGCTCATCGCAATGTGCAAGTGATCAAAACATTGGCAAATTTGGATGATATTGGGAAAGATTTCCGTATCACCTTTCTCTTTGAAGATGATAATCCACAGAGTGTCGAAGCAGTTTATCTCAAGCTTTATGCTCTTTCACAGAGCAAGGCACCACTGCGAGGGATCAACCTCAATGGTGCTTTTGGTATCCTTAGTAATGTAGCGTGGGTCGGCAATACTCCATTTGAATTAGAATATCTCAGAGAAAATGAGATCGAAATGAAATTGACAGGAACTTTTCCAGAAATCAACAGTGTTGATAAGTTCCCTAGGTTTTTGCAGCATGTCATTCCTGCAGACAATACTCGCATCCTCGAAGCAAGCAAAGTACGCATGGGTGCACAGATCGCAGCAGGCACGACTGTCATGCCGGGTGCATCTTATATCAATTTCAACGCTGGCACACTAGGTTCAGTGATGGTAGAGGGGCGTATCTCTAGCTCTGCTATTGTAGGAGCAGGTTCAGATGTAGGTGGTGGAGCGAGTATCCTTGGTGTACTCTCTGGAACCGATGGTAACCCTATCTCTATAGGTGAAAATACGCTATTGGGTGCCAACTCCGTGACTGGTCTGCCATTGGGTGATGCATGTATCGTAGATGCAGGGGTCACTATTTTGGCAGGAACCAAGATCAAGATCGCGGAGGATGAACTCAATAAGATCAAAGCAGCTAATCCTGGAGCAACACTCGAAAGCAAGACGATTTTCAAGGGTGAAGCACTTCAGGGGCTCGATGGCATACACTTCAGACAAGACTCCTTGACGGGAGAACTCATCGCTAGAAGAAGTACAAGAGAAGTGAAACTTAATGAAGATCTTCACTAGATGATGAATGAAGAGAATGTTGTTGAGCGAGTATGCCTTTTGGCACTTATGAAAAAAGAGTCAGATGAGACACTTTCGGATATACAAAAAATGCTTGTTGAGACAGGTATGTTTGAGATGAAAGAGTGCAAAAAGGTCTTCAAAATGTTGAAAGAGGAGCAGTATATTTCCAATGATACCCTTACGATGAAAGGTGTGATGGAGGCGAAAGCTGCGGAGGAAATGTTCAAGCAGGATTAGAAACTAAAAGGATAAAAATGCGCGTAGATAAATGGCTCTCAGCCGTCAATGTAGTCAAGCGACGCACCATCGCTTCGGATATGGTCAAAAGTGGTGTGGTCTATGTCAATGGAATGAAATCAAAAGCATCCAAAAATGTTGCACCAGGAGATAAGATTACGATCGAATATCTCAATGGTCCTCAATGCTTTGAAGTTTTGCAAATTCCTACGACAAAAACAATTCCCAAAAGCCAAAAAGAGGAATATGTTAAGACCCTATAATTTTTAGGTAAAGGGAGAAAAAATGAATACACAAGAACAATTTAGAAGACTTTTTGATAACGAGATGTCAGAAACAGAAGCACGGGATTTTCTGATTTCGCTTCATGAGAAGGGAGAGAGTGCAGAAGATATCGCTGCGGCTGCTACAGTTATGCGAGAGCATTCGGTGAAGTTGCCTCTCTCTCATGAGCTACTCGAAAAAGCCATAGACATCGTAGGTACAGGCGGAGACAAGAGTGGGAGTTTCAATATCTCATCAACCGTCTCTCTGCTCTTGGCTTCACTAGGTTTGGTCGTTGCCAAACATGGCAACAGAAGCATCACTAGCAATTCTGGTTCTGCTGATCTACTTGAAGCACTAGGGATCAATCTCAACCTTTTACCAGATAATCAAGTCAAGATGTTAGAAGAGACAGGGTTTTGCTTCATCTTTGCGATGAATCACCATCCTACCATGAAGCATATCATGCCGATACGCAGATCTATTGATCATCGTACGATATTCAATCTACTAGGTCCATTGACCAATCCCTCTGATGCCAGAAAATATCTGTTGGGAGTTTTCGACCCTGCTTATATTGAAGTGATGGCAAAAGCACTCCTAGAGCTTGGTGTCAAGCGAGCCCATGTCGTCAGTAGTAACGATGGCATGGATGAGATTTCTGTCTCCTCGACAACGCCTTTTGCTTATGTGGAAGGGGGTCATATCTCTCAGGGTTTGATCGATCCTGAAGCTTATGGGTTTAAACTTACACCAAAAGAAGCAATACTCGGTGGTGATGCCAAAGAAAATGCTCAAATTACCAAAGATATATTCAGAGGCAAAGAGCAGGGTGCCAAGAGGGATATTGTTTTGATCAACGCAATGTTTGCACTCTTCACTGATGCTAAAGCTAGGGATTTGCAGGAAGCAAAAGAGATGGCGATCAGTGCCCTTGATAGTGGCAAGGCAGCAGAGCATACCAAGCACATTGCCACTATCAGTCAGAAATTGGCACTATAGGGCAGGGGAGGAGTGCAGATGAACAAAGAGATAACCGCATCACTATCAGAACTAGATAAAGTTGTTGACTACCTTGAAATGCATGTTTCCGAGAATGTCATTATTTTTCTGACAGGAGATTTGGCATCAGGCAAAACTACACTGACCTCTGCTGTAGCCAAATCTCGCGGTATTGATTCGACTGTAACCTCTCCTACATTTTCCCTTCAGCAGTGTTATGGCAAGCAACTCTTTCATTATGATCTTTACCGTATCAACAATGAGACTTTTTTTGACTTGGGTCTTCATGAGGAGTTTGACAAGCCTGGTTGGCATTTAGTCGAGTGGGCAGATGAATCTCTCAAAAGCTTTTTAGCGAATGCTGGGTATAATACTGTTTCGATTTTGATCACACCAATCGGCGAGAGTCGTAACTACTATATTGAGGTTTAAATGCATATACTTGAAGCCAAAAATCTGAACAAGATTATCAAAAAAACTCAGATTGTGCATGATATCTCCCTAGAGCTCAAGAGCAAAGAGGTTGTAGGACTCCTAGGACCAAACGGTGCAGGCAAAACAACTTGTTTTTATATGGTTTGTGGATTGACGAATGCGACTGGTGGTGAAGTGTTGATCGATGGTAAGTCTATCACGCATCTACCGTTGAGTGCCAGAGCAAAAGCAGGTATCGGTTATCTGCCTCAAGAGTCAAGTGTTTTCAAAGATTTAACTGTCGAAGAAAATCTCTTGATGGCAGCAGGTGCTCTCAAGATTGATAAAAAGATTATGAAGCCCCGTATCGAAAAGCTCTTGGAGGTATTCAACATCATCCCGATTAGAAATCGTCTAGGTATCCGTCTGAGTGGCGGAGAGAGAAGACGCGTAGAGATCGCTCGCTCATTGGTAGGGGAACCAAAATTTCTTCTGCTTGATGAGCCTTTCGCTGGTATCGATCCTATCGCAGTGCTCGATATTCAAAATATCATCCGACAATTGGTAGATCTGGATATGGGTATCCTCATCACTGACCACAATGTCCGCGAAACACTCGGCATCTGTGATCGCGCCTATGTCATGCGAACGGGCGAAATGCTAGCCGCCGGAAGCAGTGACGAAATAGCCAATGATGAAAATGTACGAAAGCATTATCTCGGAGAACATTTCACCTTTTAGTCCCCATCGCTTAACTGGATAAAGCAGTGCCCTCCTAAGGCGTAGCTACAGGTTCGAGTCCTGTTGGGGATACCAAGTGACAATCTAACAAAGTCTATCAATCCCCCATTACATCATACTTTAAAGCCTATTTAGTGTATATTAGAGTCTAGCATAATACAAGGGTATCTAAATATTTTAGGGTCAATTATAAAGATAACTCTCTTTATAATTCACTATCTGAGTCTTTTTGGAAGTTATGCACGAGGAGAAGCCAACAGTGAAAGTGATATAGATATCGTTGTAGATTTAGATAAGAGTACTATGTTTGGTTTGGTTGCTATAAAAGAAGATATTGAAGAGTATTTTAAAAATCATGTAGATATTGTACAGATACGAGATAGAATGAATAGTTTACTCCAAAAAAGAATAGAGAGAAATGCTATATATGTATGATAAATAAATAGTTATAGATTTGTTACAAAAGATGATTGATGCAACAGAAAAAATTATTAAACGAACTAAAAATATTTACTCTATAGATGATTTTTTAGTAGATGATAGTAGTCTGATGCTACTTGATAGTCTCTGTATGCAACTTATAGCCATAGGTGAGGCAGTAAAAAAGATAGATAAACTAACCGATAAAAAGCTTTTAAAAAATTACCCCAATACGCCATGGCGAGAGATAGCTGGTATGCGTGATATTTTATCTCATCACTATTTTGACTTAAATTCAGAGGTTGTTTTTGAGGTTAGCAAAGAGCATATTGCTGATTTGGGTATTGTTTTAACAAAGATTCTTGTAGAGATTGAGGAGTAAAAAATGACCCACAACCAAATTAAAATAGACGAAACAGTACTCGCAACACTCCTCTTAACTCTACACGAAGAGCGTAGAACTTGTAAAGGTCACTCATTGATGTGATGGATAGGTTGTATGAAAAAGGATGCATTTTTAACCCAAAGGGTAGAGCTAAATCTGTTGTTTTTACTGATGAGGGGCTGGTTAAGGCTTGGAAGGTTTTTGATGAATTATTTGGAGAGTGTGAATTAAATTTTTGCTATCTAATCAGATAAACTAAAAAAAAGATAATAGCATCTCTTTTTTGATAGTATAACATAGGATTAGAATGGATTCTATACATTGGCATCAATAGCAATAGATGAGAATAAAAGTGATGTAACTCTAATGAAAGTAACAGTCTTTAGCAATAGAGAAGATAGATTCATAAAGCTATAAAAGTAAAAAAGATGGAACTCACCTTACATCAGACGAGACTAACTATATTGTAGAAATTGCTAAATTAGGAGTTTGTAGTGTTTCTTCTCATCTGCCCCTATTGTGAGTTATAGAAGATAGAAGAGTTTTAGAAAAGAGAGAGGGGAGATGGTTTCTCTGTACCCCTATCACCTTAACTCAATAGCAAATACAACCTCTCATCTTTCCATTGAGCGAGCTGAGTCGCTTTGCCTATCCGTTCTCGTTTGTCTAGGCTCTCTTTGTTGTCTTGATTGAGGTTGTTGGCGAGTGCTTCGTATTTCTCTACTTTGAGTAGTGTGCCGTTGCGTTGATTGGTCTCTTTGATTTTTGTGATAAGATTGTTGGTGATTTCTCTCTCGTTCTCTTGTCTGCTGTCTAGGGCTTTGTATCCTCTGGTTTTCGGCTTTATTTGAACGGGGTTTGTGTGTAATTGGTCTGTTTCTTTTTGAATTGATTGTCTGGTTGGCCTGTTGAGAGTTTCTTCTCTTGTCTGGATGGTTCGGTTTTGATCGATGAGCTTTTTGTTGATAAGTCCTTGGTTGCATTTTGTTATAAGAGCGGTTGGGGTGTTTGCGTGCATAGTCATTTCTTCTTACACCTCTGTAGATATTTCTGTTTGGTTTGTTTTTTCGTACACGGCTACGATCGTAGCGATTTCGCCTGTCGATATGCTTGTAGACATGTCGATTGTAGTATTGAATAGAGCGAGGTCTCCAAGTGCGATAATGTCTAGGATACCTCCCCCATCTGTAGCGTGAATAGTAGGGATTGTAGTTTCTGGATCTCCAAAAGTAGTTATAGATGACAGGCGCATAGACATAATAGGGGTTCACTATATAGTTATCTCCATAGATATAAGGGTCACCTATGATTTGTATCGAGGTTTTATTGTATCTATTTCTATATATTTCGATTACAGCAATGTCTTGAAAATAATTAGGACCTATGACGGCTTGAATGATTATGAGGCGCATATTACCTCGTGCTCTTTCGATGATGCGCAGATAGTCCACTTGATTGTCAGCATTGAGATCAAGATTGGAGATTTGATTGTATGGATCATTGAGTCTCCATTCAAAATCAGATAAATCCCTAGATTGTCCGAAGAGGGAAGCAACAACATTTAGATCAAGATTTTGACTAAAACCTCCCCTCTGAATAAAGGGAGTATTGTTGTAGGCCTGTAGAGGTGTTACTGCCGTGCTATAAAGCAGTATAGTCGCCAAAAAAGCCAAGAATAGTTTCGGATAGTGCATAATAAATCTCCTTTTGGATTGTGTTGATTTGATTGTGACAGAGAAAAGTGTATAGATTGTGTGGTGGAACTTCCTAAATATGTTATAATTGCTCACAATCTTACAAAGGAGTGCTATTATGAGTAGTGAATTGAAAGAGATTACAGAAAAAACGAGTCAAACAATCGAGGAACTTGGAGAGAAGGTAGAAGAGTTAGCGGAGGATGTTTCTGTTGATTTGAAAGAGATATGGGGTGATATAAAGTTAAGCCTCTCTAAGTCAGATGAAAAACTCAAAAGTGCTGCAAATGACTTAGAGGGTCAAAGTGATGAAATCAGACTACAAGCTAGTTTGGCAATCATGGAGGCACGGGAAAAGGTGGATATTGTCAAGAAAAGTCTCGATGCTTTTACAGTAGAGACTACCAAAGATGCAAAGACACAAGTAGATATCTTGGCACTAAAAGCAAGTCTTGCCGAGATGGAAGCGAAAGACTTTTGGGCAGAAAATGGTAAAGAAATCACAAAAAAAATGAATGATTCTGGTAAAAAAGCCGAAGAGATAGCAGATTCGGTGGCTTCAGACATCAAAGCATATTTTCAGAAATTCAAAGATGCTTTGAGTTAATTATTTAGAATTTTTTTAATTGAGGAAATATTCATAAGGAGAGAAGAGTGGAAATTTTATTGGCGCTTGTATTGGTGGTGTTTACCACATGGGTGATAGCAAAGGCATGTGATGGTTTTGAGGTGGCAGCAGATCATCTCGGTAGAAATATGACAGATGGGGTCAAAGGAGCTACTATCAATGCCATCGGGAGCTCAATGCCTGAACTGTTTGTTACATTTGTGTTTTTGTTTATGTATGCAGATACGACTGGTTTTGCAGGAGGGATAGGTACAACTGCAGGTAGTGCAGTATTCAATACCATGGTCATTCCGGCATTGAGTATTCTAGTTGCATTGAAAATGTTTAGACTTTCGTCTATCAATGTATCAAAAAAAGTCATCTTGCGTGATGGTTTGATGCTCATTGCGGCAGAATTTATTTTGATTGTAACTATTGGAGAAAAGCTAGAGTGGTGGCATGGTATGATGCTCATGCTACTCTATGTTGGATATGCTGGATATATGTTGTTTTCGATGAGAAAGAATACAGGAGAAGAAGCTAATGATAATGAGGATGATGAAGAAGAAGAAGATGGAGATGAGATTAAATCCAATAGAGCTGTTTCTTTTTTCAAACTAGACCTTGAACATGCTATCATAGGTAAAAATAAATTCACAAATGGAAATTCTTGGCTACTGCTCGTTATTTCAACACTATTCATAGCAATTGCTTGTTACTTCCTCGTAGAAGGGGCAGAATTATTCGCAAGTCAAATTGGTATTGCTAGTTATTTTGTAGCAGTTATTATCGTTGCCGCAGCGAGTAGTGTCCCTGATACAATTTTATCAGTGAAGGATGCGAAAAAAGGGAATTATGACGATGCTGTATCAAATGCACTAGGAAGTAATATTTTTGATATATGTTTTGCATTGGGATTGCCGTTGTTCTTGTATGCTGTTATCTATGGTCCTGTATATATTCCGGCAGATATTGCATCAGATATTGTGGAACTTAGACTGCTTCTATTGTTTTTGACGATTGGTGCATTCTTGATATTCTTTTTTGGTCATGGGATGGGTAAGAAAAAAGCGTATGGTCTCTTGGCTATGTACAGTTTCTTTACGATATTTATCATTGCTAGAGCGTACGAAATGCCATGGGTAGAGCCTATTGCCAATTCGCTACATGTGATTCAGCAATATTTATCATAGCATAAATCAATCTATAAGGAAATAATATGTCGATTAATTTGGTCAAAGGTCAAAAAATTTCTCTGGAGAAGAAAGGTGGTGGTCAGCTTGAATCATTTTGTGTAGGTGCAAACTGGGGTATGATTGAAAAAAAAGGCTTGTTTGGAATCGGAACTAAGAAAGAGGCAGTTGATTTGGATCTCTCTGTGGGTATGTATGATGCCAATAAAAAGTTGCTTGGTGCAGTATTTTTTGGTGCACTCTCAGCCCCTGGGATCAAACATTCAGGAGATGACTTGACTGGAGACGATGACGGAGATGATGGATTGGACAATGAAATAATTCAAGTAAAATCATCTCATATAGCTCAAAATGTTGAGCATATCGTATTTATTCTGAACTCTTTTTCAGGTCATGATTTTCATAAAGTTCCATTTGCATCAATTAGACTATATGAAGGAACTCCAGAGAGAGTAAATACTGTAGTTGCGACATATAATATTGCAAGTGAGCCAGCATTTTCTGGGTATACATCAATGCTACTAGGTAAGATTTATAAACGAAAAGGCGAATGGAAATTTGCAGCGATAGGTGAGCCAACAAGAGATAAAAAACTAGAGCAATCTCTGCAATCGGCTATAAAATATATATAATTTAAAAAAGGATAAAAAATGGGAATTTCTTTAGAAAAAGGTGGACGAATAGATTTGGGCAAAGAGGCACCGGGACTTAATAAAATAGGTGTTGGCTTGGGATGGGATACAAACGAATCTGATACAGGTGTTGATTTTGATTTGGATGCTTCACTCTTTATGCTTGGTGAAAATGGAGAGATACCTTCACAGGCTCACTTTATTTTTTATAACAATTTAAATTCTCCTTGTCATGCTGTTGAGCATACAGGAGATAACTTAGATGGATCAGGTGAAGGAGATGATGAACTTGTCAATGTCACACTGAATGATATACCAGAGAACATCAAAGAGCTTGTTGTTGTAGTGACGATCCATGATGCTACGGCAAGAGGACAAAATTTTGGTCAAGTACTAAACTCTTTTGTTAGAATCTTTGATTTAAGTAATGATAAAGAGATTGCCAAATATGAGCTAGATGAAGATTTCTCAACTGAAACAGCCATTGAATTTGGTCGTCTTTATCGAAAAGGTGGAAGCTGGAGATTTAAAGCAGTTGGTACAGGATATACAGCAGGGTTACAAGGATTTGTTGATAAGTTTGCAAGTAAATTTCTTTAAAAAATAGAATATAAAAGGAAAAATTATGAATCGTAGGCTACCAGTTTATCTATTGATAGATACATCATATTCGATGGAAGGAGAAGCACTAGAGGCTGTACAAAATGGCTTAGACTCATTAGTTACTGCACTGAGAAGAGACCCACATGCCCTAGAGACTGCCTATCTATCGGTGATAGAATTTAACTCTACGGCACAGCAACTTGAGGAGCTCAAAGAGTTGACCGAATTTCAAGTACCAACACTCAAAACAAACGGGATGACTTCTATGGGTGAAGCTTTGGAAGTACTAGTCGAGTCTGTTGAGCGAGAAGTTTTAAACTCAGGTCGTCGCGATTGGAGACCTATTGCATTTTTGTTTACAGATGGAATAGCTACTGATGATATGAAGAGAGGTATTGAAGCCCTGAAGAGCATTAAAATGGGTATGTTTGTTGCATGTGCTGCAGGTCCTCATGCCGAGATTGGCGAACTTAAAAAAATTACAGAAGCAATTGTCAAACTTGATGAGGCTGATTCTAATTCTATTGCAGCATT
>QMKU01000017.1 GCA_003646525.1 Campylobacterota bacterium | reverse complement strand
CTGACAGATAGAGGAACAGGTATCTTGACACCATTGTCCAATTCTATCCTAATCCACTTTTTGGCTACGACTATATTTACTTTTCCATTCCACTCATTCTTGAGCCATTTTTCATCAACAGTTCTTTCTAACTTATCATTCCATTTAAATATATATTTATTCTTTCCGATTTTTTGCAGTGCAACATGATATTTATAAAAAGAGTTGATTGCAATATCAAAACTGTCTGTTTTGCGAGGATCAAAAGAGAAGACGATTTTTAAAGGTGTCACTTCAATTCTCCGACTGTCAAGTGTTATAATTTTATTTTTTGACTTTATAGCATACAAACTTTTGACTCCTCTTTTTATATTTATAGTCAAGTCAGAAAGATCTATAGTACAGTTGTGATCTTTTTTGTCAGTAGAAAACTTATAACATTTCCAATCCTCAAAGTTCTTGCTTCCAAAGATCTCTTTCCCAGGAAGGGGCTCGACTCCAGGTGCAGGCTTCGGAGGAGATGTGGGAGTCGCTATTTTTCTTTCGAGTATAACTTTTCCGAGTGCCATTTTGGCAGGTAAATTTTTTTTATAGGCCCGAGAGAATGCCCACAAATGTAAAGGACGATTTTCGATTATGTAAGACCATTTAAATGTTTTAGTATCAAATGTATCTCCATCAAAAGTGACTGTACCATCTTCGAACCCAAGTGTAATAATCGAAGGGGAAACAGCTGTCAAATTTTCTTCCAAAATCAATTTAAAATCAATATAAATTTTTAGTTTAGATGTATTTTGATCTGCTATCTGGCTCCAATTCAGACTCGCACTTGGTCTAGCAGGTTCTTTCCAAGAAGAGTTATAAGAACCTGCACCTATAGTAAAACCTGTCGTCCTGATTGGATCAAAGTTGAAGATTGCTTTATACTCACCATCTCTACCTAGGCCATCCAGCCATACAATAGGTTCAGGGGTAATAATCCCTGCTTCACCCCATTTATGCTTTTTTGGTATATCAATCATAAATCCATTTTTATCAAATCTCGCATACTCTTTAAAATAGTTCTTATACTGTTCATTATATGGTATCCATCCATTTCCGAGGTACTTACCGTCAAATAATACTATTTTTCCTTCCTTTTTCCCAAGATTTGATGGGTCAACTCTTTTTTCAAAGGGCTCTCTCTTTAACTCAATTGATTTTAAAGACATTTTAGAAGGGAGTTCTCTTTTGATGGGCTTAGAATAGACTTTCAAAGTATACCCCTTTGTAGGCATAGTGTACTCTGCTGAAGTGGTTTGCAGGTATCGACCGTCAAGTAAATATAAATACATCATATTATTGGGTTGTATAAGCAGCTCCATATCTCCAGGGGTGACACTTCCCATTTCCAATTTGGTATGAAGAGCTCCATAATCCTTTCGTAACTCCAAAACAGAAGCGTTATCATCTATTTTTTTATAAAATACTTGAAGTTTATTGATTGAACAGGATTTATCAATGTTTCTACCTTCGAGTTCGATTCCAAATCCTCTTGTATCGTTTGGATCAAATTTGAATTTTAAACGATATGCGTATGACTGATTTGATTCTGTGAAATTTATGATTGTTTCACTTGATTCTATCCCTACTTGTGCCCAGCCTCTCTTTTTCGGAACATTGACAACCAGAGCACTGTTATCAAACCTTGTATACTCAGAAAAGTGATGATTATGTGCTTCATACGGTTTCCACATATCTTCCAGATGCTTACCGTCAAAAATCACTGCTTTTAATTTTTTCTTCTCAAAAGGAATCTTTTGTAATGCAAGGGACTTTAAAGCTAATTTTGCTTCAGTTTGATATGCTTTTGCCTGAGAATAAATTTTTAATTTATAGCCCTTTGTAGGCATAGAATATTTTATTGAAGTAGTTTGAAGGTATCTTCCGTCTTCTAAATACAAGTACATGAAATTATTAGGCTGAATAATAAGTTCCATCGACTCTGGCACAGTACTCATTTCCAGTTTTGCTTGAAGATATTCATCTTTTCTCAACTCCAATATTGCTGATTTCTCGTTTATTACTTTATAAACTATACTGATTTTACTGAAAGAGCGAAGTTTCTTATCAAGGTTTTCACCTTCCAAATTAATGGCAAATCCTGTTGTGTTTTTTGGATCAAGTTTGAATTTTAAATGATATGCGTATGACTGATTTGATTCTGTGAAATTTATAATTGTTTCACTTGATTCTAAACCCACTTGAGCCCACCCATGACTTTTGGGAACATCTATCATCAGAGTAGAGTTGTCAAATTTAATATATTCCTCAAAATCATCATAAGGTTTCCATCTATCCCCCATAGATTTCCCATCAAAAAGCACATTAAATGGATATTTTAATTCTTCTTCAGCTGTCTTGATCCTATTCATTAATTCTATGTAGCGTATATAGTTGGGATTAATACTTTTAATAAAAGAAATCACTTCTGTTGCTTCTTTAAATTTTTGTTGTCTTAGTAAATTATTTGCCTTCGATAGCCACTGGTCAAATTTATTTTTCTGGAAAGTAAGTTTTTTCAACAGATCAACCATATCATCATTTTGAGATCTTTTTTTTGCTTCTTCCTGCAATTTATTTATAGCAATTGTCAATTCTCCATCATCCCAATTACTCTTAATTTGAGGATAATCATTTAACGATACTGAAGCACTCAGTATTAATGAAAAGAAGAATAGAAAAATTGTTCCCATGAAGAGAAGCCTGAAGCTATGGTCTTTGAGTAACATTATTTATCCTTTTTATATTCATTTGCTGTTCTTTTAAACTTATCTTTTATTGTCAGATTCGCACCTTTATCTTTTAACAGTTCAATCATTATATCACAACCCACAAAAGTGGCATAAAATAGAGGTGTCCACTGCTTTGCTGTATCTACCGCATCAATATTTGCACCTCTGTCCAATAGTACTTTTGCTATTTCAACATATCCCCTTATTGTAACATAGTGCAGTAGAGGTTGCAGTTTGCTGGTATCATTGGAACCTGCCAATTTACAATCCTGACCGAAATCACCTCCGTGTAGTGACAATGAAATCAACACTGCCAACAATAAAAATAAATTTTTCATTTTATTCTCCCTGTATTTTAATATTCTTGTTTGTCCTATCCTAATATTCAAGAGCCCAAATTCATATTGACAAAAGAATCCTTATTCATTATGACTTCTCCATACTTTTCTCTGCTTTCTTAAAATTTTTATTGAGTATCTTGTCAGTCGCTCTTTGTGCAATACTCTTGACAATATCGTAACTCTTTTCCGTACAAAATAGCTTGTCTGTCTTGCAGCATCCACGGTTGATATAGATTATTCTCTTCTTGTCATCATACTTGCACCACTGTACCGTTGACCACTCTTTATGCATTTTTTGCATGCTCCCAGCAGACGAATAGCCTGAACCCGCTAAAGTAGAATTGTTATCTGCCGTACCAGCCACTATAGATGCTGAAGAAATAAACAGCATCCTATCATCAATAACTTCAGAACCATAGCCATTCTCATAGCATCCATATCGGTATCTTATTCTGTTGAGTGTGGGTATCAATGAAATAAGTATCAATCCCATAATAGATACAAGTCCAACACCTATGTGTTTTATGTCTTCAGACTCAGATAAAGCTACGAGGAGAATACCTACTACGAATAACACTATCATTGAAGTCAATATTCTATTACTAAATTGTGGTGCTTCATACTCCCATATAGCGTAAGAACCATCTGCATCTTCTCCCGAAATCATACTATTGGATATCTCTTCAGTAACCTTATTTCTCCTCCATACACCACTCTTTTTCCTATAAAGAATAATCCCCGATAGATAAGAGACTATCGGTAGCACAAATATGATAGAGAGGAGTAGAGGTGCAGATAAATTGCTGAGTAGCCAAGCGGACAATCCTGCATAAAGTAGAAATACTATACCTATCCAGCGCCATTTATAATAATAACCCATCATAAAAAACGGTGCGAAGAAAATGATTATATAGAGCAACAATGCAAATCTTATCTGTTTTATTTTCCAAAATAGTGTGTTGGACTCTATCTTCTTTTTTGTGGAATATATATGTTCTCCATATCCTATTCTTGACATAGCAACAGTTGTATTGTTGACATCCAATATCTTTACTATACCTATATATTCAGCCTCTATCGTCATCTCTTCTATCGACAGCGGAGTCCCACCATAAGCTTGTAGAAATTGCACTACTACAAATAAATGTAGGAAAATAATTTCCTTTAAATATTTCATATTTCAAGTTCCTTATTCTTTGATAATATGCTACTCTGCATAAATTCGCTCCATCCAAGCCAGACGAAATAGCCCAGCAAGAAAATCTCTATGCAAATAGCATAGATTGCCCCAGATTTATCCATATCTGATAGACCATCCATATATAAACCCAACCCAGAGCCTATGACAGGAACCGCCATCAACAAAAGTGAAAAAATACGCTTTTTAGGATCATCAGACCAAAGTGTGAAGAGAGCAAATACTACAGTCAGCAGGACAAAAGGAGCAATATAATGGATAGGAAGTCTTGGGAAAAGCATAAAACCAAATAACAAAGCAAATAGAGTCAGAAAAATTCTGTTTGCAAAAGTTCTGCTTTTCTTTTCACTCTCTTCCTCTGAAACTTCCACTTTGCTGCGAACAAACTCCACCACCCTATCATACTCTTCAGGTGAGGTAAACACTTGCATCACCGTATGCCATCCATCTTTGAGCTCTATTTCGTTTCTAATTGAGGAGATCTCTATACGAGAAATATCTTTCCATTCTGCACTGATAATATCTCTACTACCAGATAAAAGGCTTGCGCCCGCAGCCGTATACCCTGCACCTGTATTCGAGAAAATACTCAGCAAGCCTAGCCATCTAAATTTCTTAATCTTACCAGAAAAAGTCTGTTGGACTATGCCTTCGTCATTAACGATATATTTTGTCTGGCTCCCTCTCCCGAAGAAGATAAGCATGATCAGAGAGAAAGCTATAAACATACCAGCAAAGAGAGTTAAACCTACGACAAAGGAATCTGGAATATCATGCCATTGCCTCTCATATATATTGAGTCCGAGCAATAAAAAAAATACATAAGATGCACCGACCCCTGCCATCACTACAAGCTGATACCACAGTAACGGATTATTGATTGTAGGGATATTTATCTCCCACTCCTTGTAAAAATCTATTTTTTTGGACATCTCGCCTCCCCGTATGAAATATATATTATTACTTCATATTTTAACAAATTATAAGACGATAATTATTAAACTTTGTTGAGACTTTGATAATAAATCTTATTTTTTATTTTACTTAATTTTAAAAACAAGGAGGCGGGGAGGGACAATCTCTCTACTGATTATATTTAATAGAGTGAAGGCTGTATGGTTTCCAATAACACTTTTAATGACAAATCAGAAGTAGGCACTAACCCTTTTTCATGATAACTTTTTCCATTAGGAGTAATAATTTTACCATAGGTAAGTAAAAGAGCATCTCCATTGCTGATAACGATAAATTTCTGAGCTACACCTTTGCCAAAACTTCTTTTTCCAGTAGACTGTGCGCGGTCATTTTGAGTCAATGCTGCGATAAAAACTTCTGCCGCACTAGCTGTAAATTGATCTTGAAGTATGAAGATAGGTCTTCCCTTCGCCGTATCCGAACTTGAAGCATGATAATCAACATGGCGCTTTGTGGTTTCTATGGAAGAGATCAGAGTATTTTTAGGAAGCAATAGATCGGCACTCTGAATGGATGCAAAATAGTCTCCTCCACTGTTGCCTCTTAGATCAATTACAATAGGGATATTTTTGGGCCATTGATGCAATATGAGCTGAAGTTCCTTCGGAGTCTCACTCGTAAATCGAATAATTTGAATCATAGCAATTGCATTTTCAATTACTCGCTTGGTACTATAAAAATGCTGCTCAGTACGCTCAAGTGTGACCGTTTGCAATTCTCCTGATGATTTGCGTATCACCAAAACTACACTACTGTTTTTTCTGCCTCTTATCCAGCTACTCACTAGATAAAAGTTTCTTTCTTTTACTGCGTGTCCATCAACACTAATAAGTTCATCATAGCGAGATATGCCACCCTTTATCAAATTCTCTTTTGTTGGAATGCATAAAATCTTCTCATTCCTTTTTTCTTGATATAAAACCATGCCAACCCCTGCATATTCCGATGAAAGAGTCTCTTTAAAAGCTTCATATTCATTTTTAGTAAAATAATCACCGTATTTATCAATTTTATAGATATAGTTTTTAAGAATATCTTTGGGAATAGTATACTGAGAATCGGCATAAATACTTTCATAAGAAATTTTTGTCATTGCTTCATACAATGTAGCCATATCTTCATTACGATACCATTCAGCAGATTCGCTTTGGAGAGTAAGGGTAATTATCAAAACAGTTGACATTTTACTTATTATTCTATATCCTATCAAGTATTTCAGCCTCCAATATCAACTCATCATTTTCCTGTTGTAATCGTTTTAATTCATCTTTTTTATGTTTGAGTTCTTCATTTCCTTGCAATAGACTCTTTAGATTCTTGCAACCCTTCTTGTTTCCAAGTTTACAAGATTTATCATAATAATGTTTTGCTTTAGTATTGTTATGTTCTGCCCAAGCATCTGTATAATACAAATCACCAAGATGACTACAGCCATCACTATTATGTAATTTACATGCTTCTGCGTAATAGATAGCTGCTTTAGAATTGTTCTGCTCTGTGCCCTGACCAAAGTAATATAAATCACCAAAACTAATGCATCCTTCGGAATACTTCAGGTCACAAGCTTTATTATAATAACTCTTTGCTTTTTTATAACTTTGGCCAACACCTTGTCCCGTCTGATAGAGCATACCAAGATCAATACAACTTTCTCCGTGACGAGCATCACATGCTTTTTTCATCTTATTGTATCCACCTGCTTGTAATCCAAATGTAAGTGCTACAATAAGTAATATCTTTTTCATTCCTTGACCTTATTTGAAGTAATTTTTTAGATTATTCTATGTATTGAAGAGTCATGAAGCACCAAATGCTTCATAACGGTATTAATGTATTTTATCTTTTTGTTGAAGCAAGATCTCTTTTTAAACGAGCACTTTTTCGTTTTTGTGCGTCTGTATCATTTTCAATAGATGAAAGATGTCCCTCTCTATCAGATAATCGTTGCTCGTAAGCATCGGGGTCATAGCTAAACAAGCCACCTTGACGAGGATCAGTCGTACCTCCGGCACAACCGCTTAGTAATAAGATTGCAATACCTGCAATAAGATATTCTTTTTTCATAATTTTTCCTTTCTTATACTGCCATACTTGCGGATACAGATGCCATTGCATTGGAACGACTGCTCAATGTATTATTCTCTTTTGCCATAATTCTAAGCTGCTTATCAAGCTGTCTCGCTTGTGATGTATTGCCCGTTCTTTTTGCATCCCTCAATGCGCCCTGTTGTGCCTTGTATTCATTTCGTGCATTTTTAAGCTTCTTACTAAGTGTTTTTCTCTCTTTATCTATAAGTCTCTTTTGTGCTCTCAACTTTGATTTTGAGATTTTATTTTGCTTATAAAGGCGCACAAGTCTTTTAGATTTAGTAATTTCCCTTGAGAGTTTGGCGTTATAGGATCGTGTATCTCTGTTCACTTTTTTCGCACTAGAGATACATGCATCAAGCCAATCCTCTTGACGAGCATATTTTGCTTTTTCATTTGCCACATGAGATCCATAAGCATATCCAGCGGCACCTCCCAGTGCAGCTCCCCAAGCAGCTCCCTGCCTACCACCAATAGCAGCACCCAATAGAGCGCCACCCAATACACCAACACCAGTACCCTCTGCCTTGGTTCGTTGGGAGTCAGTCATATTTGGCTGAGTACATCCAGTCATACTTGCGATCAACACAGCAGCGATCGGCAACATAGTAATGCGTTTCATACCTATCCTTTCTAGATTGATTCAATCGATATCCTACAAAACAAAAGGTACAAAAAATCTCAACCCAGCAAGTCCTATAAGTTATCTGTGTTTAATTATAGGGCATCTAATGTAAATTCTTCTTTTAACTTGAATTTTTTTTTCCTAAAACAGAATATCTTGTTTCCAATGCTTAAAATTGACACGCTTATTTTTCTGATATTCCTCAAAATGCTTTCGTACTCTGTTGAGCACCTGAACTTGATCACCATCGTTACGACTTAGAAGAAAATCCAAATAGCGCCTAAAACCTTTTTTGACAGACTCTAAAGAGAGTGTATCTATCTGTCGAATCGAATCAGAATATGACGAAAGTGCATTTTTTATATTGGTTATATGCTCTTCTTTTCTAGTTTGATATAATGCAAGTTTTTGCATATTCTTTTTTCTTTTTTGCATATCTATAAGCGTATTCAAAAGTGGTAACTTTCGAGACTCTTTTCTGACGAAGCGTGCTTGCTCACTCACAACCTTTACCCAAAGATAGGCAGAGTCCTCTTCTGCCTTGAGACGGATAGTAGCCATATCGCGGATTGAATTACCCAGATATCCTAAACTGTTATCGATTTCACTATCTACAACACCTTTTTGTTTCAATCTTTTTTTAAGTCGATCGAGATAAGAAAAAGCATCTTTTCCTCCTGCTGCGACCTTCGCACTTGTCGTGCTTGTCGAGAGAACTGCGGGCGTATCTGCACCTAACTTACTACGATATCCTTCCCACTCATTTGACATCTCTTTCTGAATCTTGCGACTAGGAAAAACTAAAGCAGAGATTACTAGTCGGAACCCTAATGTTTTTTTTGTATGAGGTTTGAATACTCCATCCTTGCCTGAACGGTAAAAAGGCTGTTCAGTGCGAAAAGATGATCTAAGTTTGTTTTTTGCAGTCGTATAGTTATTGCCTTTAATCACAAATCCTCCCGTTCTCCCCTGATAATACTCCACACTAAAAAGTGACATCGTGATCTCATCTGCATTTCCAAGCATATCATAAAGCCCCAAAGGGTTTGGTTTAAGTTTTCCAATGGGCTGTAGTTTGTAATGAGAAGAGCTGCTCCCCCCGAACCATTCGTATTTTTGAATTTTACTAAATGAATAAGGAATTTTTTGATCAAAAACATCTGCACTTACGGCAGAGCCTCCTCTAGCTGCAAATTCCCATTCTGCTTCGGTCGGAAGCCGTACGAAACCGTACGATGTATCAAATTTAGGAATCATATCTTTTGCATTGGAAAAAAGCCATTGATTATATTGATTAGCAAATTCCAAAGCATCGAACCATGAAATATCAGTCACGGGATAGACTTTTTTAGTTTGAACTATGGGTTTTTTCATACTCATCAATGATGCATATTGCTTCTGGCTAATCTCATATTTTCCCATATAATAGCACCATAATTTTTTACCATTTTTATTTATAGGAAAAGAACCGCCAAGAGCCATAGCTGTAGGATATTCTTTGAAGCCACCAGAAGAATCGCCCAATTTTATTTTTTTCCAGTCAAATAAGCTGTTGCCAGAGTTCACGCAAACAGGCATAAATTCCATATTAAGGTCATTCGGCATTGGAAGAACAAGAGATTTACCAACCTTACTATCTTCTGCTCGTACAATACTTGCATAAATTAGTAAAAATAAAACTAACTTCAATAAATTTAATAATTTATTACTTTTTCTCAAGAATCCCCCTTGTTTAACTTGTTGTATTGGATTATAACTTTTCCATACTTGACAACTTCAGCACTATTCCAAATAAATCCAAATAAATCCAAATAATTCTGAATTCTATGAATTTATTTAGAACAATAATTGGGAAATATTCCCAAGGATAATAAGAGTATACTTTACTTATAAACTATATAAGGGATGGCAAATGACAGAGTGCTATATATTTATTATCGGTGGTGGACCAGCTGGGTCCATAGCGGCGGTAAAACTAGCCAAAGCAGGCTATGCTGTGGAGCTTGTTGAGAAAGTTAAATTCCCACGCTTTGTCATCGGTGAATCTCTACTTCCTCGCTGTAATGAACTACTAGAAGAAGCTGGTATGCTTGAAGCCGTAGAGAGTGCTGGTTTTCAATTCAAAGGCGGTGTTGCTTTCGAAAATGAACAAAATGATATAAAGATCGTACATTTTGAGCAAAATATGGGGCAGAAACATAACAGTTCTTTTCAGGTGCGTCGTGAAATCTTTGACAAGCTTCTACTGGATGAAGCTGAAAAGTCAGGTGCACACATCGTGATGGAGTCATAAGTGACTGCTTATGATGAAGAGACAAATAGTATTACAGTTGTTCATAGAGATGGGAGTGAGGAGAAATACCAAGCCAAAAAGGTGATCGATGCCTCTGGTTATGGACGCGTTCTTCCGCGTCTCTTAGATCTTAATTCCTGTTCATCTCTGACACTTCGTGATGCTATTTTCTGCCGTGTCGAAAACGATATCCGTCCAGGAGATGGCACAGATGGTTATATCTATGTCTATATCGTAGGTGACAACGATGCTTGGATTTGGAATATTCCTTTGAGTTCGACTGAGACTTCTGTAGGTATAGTCTGCACGGATGAGTATTATGAATCTTTTGATATGAGCCCTGAGGAGTTTTGGGATCATATTACCAAAACCAATTCTCATGCCAAAAAACGCTATACCAATGCTCGAAAAATCAACGAAGTCGGTTTTATTGGCGGCTACTCATCCAATGTCAAAAGAATGTTTGGTAAAAACTTTGTAATGGTGGGTAATGCCACGGAGTTTCTGGACCCGGTATTTTCTTCTGGTGTCACTCTGGCTCTTGAGTCTGGCGCAAAAGTGGCAGATCTTACTATCAAAGAGTTGAGAGGTGAAGAGGTTAACTGGCAGGTGGATTATCAAGATTATATGATGATAGGCGTGGATGTATTCAGAGAATATGTTGAAGCTTGGTACGATGGACGACTCCAAGGTATCCTCTTTTTCAAAACACCAAGCGAAGAGAAGATCCAGCGCAAGATAGTTTCTGTCTTAAGTGGCTATGTCTGGGATGAGAAAAATATGGTATCCCCTATAAATCCAAAGGAACCCCACCCCTCTCAAGCATAAGATCAGCCAAAGATGGCATCTTGCATGCACCACTTACCCTATCATAAATATACTCATAAGTCCTAACACCAAGCTTCTTAGCTGTCTGTGAAATAGTCATAAAAGTATCTTTAACTCTAGTACCAGCCTCAGACATAGTATGTAGACTCACATCTCTATCTCTTGCCTGTACACGAGCAGCCAATTCTGAGGCATTATTGTGTATTGGCAGTTCAGGATATTTAAGCACTAAAAGTAACTCCTGCTTTTTGTTTAGAGTTTTACTGATACGGTCATCTAAATCTGCATATCCTGTAGCTTTTGAAAATAGTCTAGCTCCTGTATCATCTATCTGCTGGAATGTAGTCAAAGAGAGACCTATTTTGTAAATCTCATCCTTTTCATTATGGAATATATCATATCCCTTTGTCCATCTATTGGAGATATATGCTGATGATATGGAGATACCAAAGTTTTGAAAGAGGTCCAATATACCCTTTTCACTCATATTACATTCAGATTTCAGGAGTGGTATCAAAGAACGAATACCAATACCAAACTCTCCTTCCCCTTCAATACCTTTGGGTAGTTTCCCTGCATATGTTTTTCCTGTGGATGGTGAATAGAAGATCTCTCTTTGATATTTGACATTATCTGTTATTATTTTTATATCTTG
>QMKU01000016.1 GCA_003646525.1 Campylobacterota bacterium | reverse complement strand
GTCCACATGGAATCCCGTCTCAGGATGCAACAAAATCAGTAGAGGCTGTGACAACTGCTACGCAGAACGCATGGCAAAACGCCTACAAGCTATGGGAACACGAGGTTATGAAAATGGCTTTGAGGTGACACTTCAAAAGCATAACCTAGAAAAACCTCTCATGATGAAAAAACCCCAAATGATATTTGTAAACTCTATGAGCGATATATTTCATAAAGATATACCCGATGAATATATTATACAGATATTTGAAGTGATGAACAGGGCTCATTGGCATACTTTTCAAGTGCTTACTAAAAGACCTGAAAGACTCGTGAATATAGCAGACAAGCTCAAATGGACAGATAATATCTGGATGGGTGTCACAGTAGAAGCCAATGACTATGTAGGTAGAGTGGATTACCTCAGAGATATAGATGCAAAGATAAAATTTTTATCTGTAGAGCCACTGATTGACTCTGTAGATAGACTCAACTATGATGGTATTGATTGGGTTATTGTGGGTGGAGAGAGTGGCTATGGAGCTAGAGAGATGCAAGCAGAATGGGCAATAGAGGTTAGGGATAGATGCCAAGATGAAAATATACTTTTTTTCTTTAAACAGTGGGGAGGAGTTAATAAAAAGAAAAATGGTAGAGTTTTAGAGGGTAAAATATATGATGAGATACCTGAGGCTATTAATCAAAGTCTGCTTGGATAGTAAAAAAGTTGGTCGCTCATTATGAACCGAGCGAGTAGCGGTTACCTCTTGATACTCAATGGTATCTGAGCAGTGTAATTATGAGGAAATCGTCTTTAAAACTAGGTTAAGAAAAGTAGAGTTAGCACCGCTTTGGTACGGCTGTGCGATGCTATTCAGCCACCTGCGAGTAAATATCTAAGAGATACTCCCCTATACCATTTGGTATATCAAGATGTGGTATTGTAATGTAAAAAGATTAATGATATAGTAAAAAAATAAAATAAAATTAATAATTGAAAGTGGTTTTAAAGTTGATCGCCTACAAGGCTAGACGAAAACCACCTCTTGATACTCAATGGTATCTGAGCAGTGTAATTATAGAGAAATTATCTTTAAGACTTGGCATCGCACTTACTCTAATGTGTTGCCAAAAACAAAAAGGTCAAACAATACCAAGAAGACCAAGAGCAGGATTGCTAAATAGTCACAGTGATTAAAAGTCGCCTTTTGCTGCAAGATCCATCATCTTGTACATAGTGCTTCTTACATGTTCTGCTTTTTTCATCATTTCAGGGGGTAGTGTGTGTCCACCAAATAGCATAAGCTCCATTGCCATTGTTATCAGCCATCTATCGCCATTTTTATCTTCTACTATCAGTATCCTACATGGCATAAAAGCACCAAATGCAAGCGAGTAATCAATAAACTGTTTGGCTATACTTGGGCTACAATAGTGTAAAATTCTGATATACCTTTGTCTTTTTCCATTATGATCAAGCTCTTCAGCCATACGAGAATCACCAACCTGAAGCATATTGGCATCAGTAGCAATACTTTCCATTGCCTCCACTACTTCTTCGGTGGAAACATCAGGGTCGATCTTCACTCTTCTGACCATTGCATCAGTAGCTCTACCTGTAGTAAGTACCGCATCAAACATAGTCATATATGCACCCATTGCCTTGGGATCAAGCTTTGAAGCTTTTGCCATTCGGTCACCTAGATCAAACTTTATATATGCCACAACTCCTAGAACGAGAATTGTACCGCCTATAAAAGCTAAAATACTCTTCAATAAATTCATCTTTTTCCTTTGATATATATTTTCAGTCATAAATTATATCTAAATTTTATTAATTTATATTTATTAACTTATTATATAAGTATAAATATTAATAATGATTCTATTAGAGATTATTGGGATTACCTAGTTTTTGCATACTTGCATCTAAGATTTTGAAAATATACTCTTCAACATCATCAAATTTACAAAAACAAGCAAGATAAAGAAAACAACTTCACTGAAGCTTAGATGAGTGCTTGACAAAGTATAGTTAAATTGAATTACACTCATAAGAGATATCCAAATAGTAAAAGCAACTTCTGTAAACCATACAAAAACTCTCCAGATGGATATTTTCTTTCTTCTAAATCTTGCATAGGCACTGAATGTAAATATTAAAATAATAGTATATGCAGGGACAAGAGAAGAATATCCACAATCAACTCTAAAAAATCTTAATAATATCTATAATAGATGTCACCAAAACAGACTCCATCAAATCAACAGTTGGTACTATTATAAAAAAAGAGGGTAAAATAGATGTATTAGTTAGTAATGTAGAGTATGGACTCTTGGCAACCATAGAAGACGGGAGAGGGTTTTAACAGAAAGCTAAAGAGACTTTTGGAATATAGATAATATAAGGATAACATCATGAAACGACTGCTACACCCTCTTACTTTTACATTTTTAGTATTAAGCATATTAATATCACTTCCTCTGATAATACCTAAAAAAAAATCAAAGGTTTATAGTGATGATGAGCTTCGTCATAGGGCATTGTCTACTAGCATGCTACCTGTACCGACTACATATGGGGAGCTTTTGAAGGTGGTAGATAACCCGAATAACCCTATGACCCCACAAAAGATAGCTTTAGGCAAAGAGTTATTTAATGAAAAGATACTATCAAAAGATGGAGATATATCTTGTGCCTCTTGTCATCTGCTAGATGAGGGTGGAGATGATAATCTTGCAGTTGCTGTTGGTCATCAAGGTAGAGCAAATCCTTTTCATCTCAACTCCCCAACTGTTCTAAACGCAGCTCTAGCCAAATTTCAATTTTGGGATGGACGAGCCAAAGATGTAGAAGAGCAAGCAGGAGGACCGATACAAGCACCATTTGAGATGAATATGACTCCTAGTGAAGTAGTGCAGAGACTCAAAGGGTCCTCTAGTTATGTAGCGAAGTTTCAAGAGGTTTTTGCTGCAGATATAAATTTCACAAATGCAAGAAGAGCCATAGGAGCATATGAGAGAACTCTACTAACACATGGTGACTATGATAGATTTTTGGAGGGAGATAATAGTGCGTTGAGTGCTAAAGCTAAACGAGGAATGGCTCTGTTTATAACCAAAGGGTGCAAGGGATGCCATAATAGTACAAGTGTTGGTGGACAGACTGTCCAAAAATTTCCTCTACGAAAATACTTCTCTGACTATATGGGTATCACGCTAGATCCAGATCTAAAAATTAAAGAGAATCCATTTCCTTTTGAAAACTTGGGTAACTTTATGGGGCGCAATGACAATCTAATGTTTCGTGTTCCCATCTTGCGTAATATCTCCAAGACCGCTCCATACTTTCACAATGGCTCCATAAAAGATCTCAAAGAAGTGGTGAGAATTATGAGTAAATATCAGATGGGAGATGAGTTTACCCCTGCGCAGATCGATGAGGTTGTAGAGTTCTTGAAGAGTCTCGATGGTGAGTTAGTAGAGTATGAGATAAAATAGTGAGAGTGGCACTACTATCTCTTCTACTTTTTTCTTTTACCGTAGCTTCTCATATCTCTTGGCTAGAAGAGTATGACAAAGCTCTATTACAAAGTAGTCTCTCCAGTGATCTACTCTTCACCTTTGGGTTCACAAATCCTTATGATCTCACCAGGTCTAATGCCTGTCTCTACTGTCACCTCTTCACCATCTTTTTTCTTTGTTATAAAGCTTTTGGGGATATCCATTTCCAACAACTCAGCTGTCGCAGCCATAGCGATCATCGAGTAGGTGTATCCTGCTTCTCTTGCCTGTCTGATACTCTCTTCATTTTTGATGAGATACATCTTTTTAGCAAGAAGTATTTGCCTTCTATCGTCCGCTTTCTCTTTGGCTGATTCTACTAATTTATCGAAAAGTATTTCGGTATTTGCAATTTTTTTTAACATATTTAATGTATCTTTTTTTAACATATTTAACATCTCCCTTTTTTTAAGTTTAAGTATTATATCATGGCATCCTGAAGTATTTTGCATCTTTCCACATATTGAGTACAATCGGTATTTTAGGAACCTCCCAAGAACAAATATACCAATATGACGCAGGATTTTTTAGAAGGAACCAAAAGCATATAGAGGTGATTGATTATAGTAGTGCTTATATTGCAAATATCAAATCACCAATTAGGAGTATTCTGATCCATAGGTAGCTGTAACTTTTACGGGTGCCATCCCCTTGGCATAGCAATAAGGTCTGATTTTGATGGGTAGATTGGAGACTCGGGAGAGCTCTTTGAATTTTTTAGGCATAGAGATAGTAAGAAAAGGTGCAATATAGAGTCGGTGATCTTGATAGACTACAGCCCATTTACCTCCGATAACTATACTATCTTTTTGTTCTATCTCTTTGCGTTGATTGCTAGAGAGTAGATATCCGAGTTCTTTGAGTGTCAGATCGGCAGCTTTGGCTCTGAGCTTGGGGCTCTTGAGGCTGAGAACCCTAAGTTCATCTTGGATGAAGATGCACTCAATGCCACTCAGTAACCTCTCTTTGTCATCATGTAGATAAGAAAAACTTCTTTTGATGCCATCGTGATACTTGGCAAGCAGGGGATCACTGAATTCCTGCCTAAATTGATTTCGTTCAAATCTTTTATCTTGGTTGCTCTCATCGACAAAATAGGTATAATTATTTCTTTCTAAATAGTGCAATAGTTCCGCTTTACTCTGTTTGAGTAGAGGTCTTACAAGGATATAGGGTTTTCCATCTGTAGTATTTCTTGCGGTTAGTGGCTCAAGACCGATCAGCTCAGAAACCCCTGCTCCTTTGGTCAAGCGCATCAAAAACCACTCAAGTTGATCGTTGAGTTGATGGGCAGTGATCAGGGTATCGTAGTTGTGTTCACAGATCAGTCTCTCGAAAAAATTATAACGGAATGTTCTGGCGTTGGCTTCAAAGTGCCTTTTCCATAGAGGTGCTTTGATCGTATAGGCTTTGAGATTATATTTTTTGCCCAAGGCAATGGCATGTTTCTCCTCTACATCGCTTTGTGCTCTTGTGCCATAATTGACAAGTGCAATATCAAAAGAGATCTCTGCCTCTATTAGCATAAAAAAAAGTGCCGAAGAGTCAATGCCAGCAGAGTAGGCAAGAAGAATCTTCTTGTTAACGAGCTGTGTGAAGTGTTGCAAGCAGTTTGTCTCCTACAAGTTCTGTGATCGTAGCATCATAAAGTTTGCCATAGTTTATGGATAAATCAGATGTATCGTTGATCAAAATCTCCCCATCGATCTCCACTGCCCAGCCCAAAGGTCTTGCAGACAAGAGATATTCGTGTTCGCTACTCTCTCCATCGATAACCAGAGATACTCTTTTTCCTATCATATTTTTGAGGGAAGTGGTGGTGGTTTGTTCAGCGATCTCTCCGAGAATCTCGGCTCTTTCGTTGATGATATCCTGTGGGATTTGCTCCATCGTAAAGGCAGAGGTTGTCTCTTCGTTGGAATAATGGAAGGTGTTGAAACGATCAAAACCAAAATTTTCCATAAAATTACAGAGTTTCTCAAAGCTCTCCTGGGTTTCCCCAGGGTGACCAGCGATAACTGAGGTTCGGATGAAGGCATTTTCTCTGTTCTTCATATAATCAAGTAGTTCGATTGTTCTCTTCTCCCCAAAACCTCGTTTCATTGTTTTGAGTATCTTGTCATCGATATGTTGGATCGGCATATCGTAGTAGGTTTGGAAGATCTCAGAATCAGAAATAGCATCTATAAGTTCAAAACTTGTGGTACTAGGATAGAGATAGAGAATGCGGGCAGACTTAACACCATTGATGTTTTCTACACTCTTGATAAGTTCTATCAAGCCATCTGGCATCTCCATATCGCGTCCAAAACTGGAGCTGTCCTGAGAAATGAAAGAGAAATCATAAAATCCCTGAGCGACAAGATTGCTGAGCTCTTTTTCGATAGAGATAAGAGTGCGTGAGTGAAGTTTGCCTTTGAAGCTAGGGATGGCACAAAAAGAGCATTGCTGATTACACCCTTCAGCGATCTTGATGTACGCATGATAATTTGAGCCCGTGATGACTCTAGGTGAGTTCTCATTAGCGAGATAGACTTCTGGAGAGAAAGTACTCTGTTTTGTGGCGATCAGTTCATCGATCTTTTCATAGTCGCCGACACCTGTGAAGATATCTATCTCAGGCATATCTGCTTGAAGTTCTTCTTTGTAGCGTTCAGAGAGGCAACCGCTCATCACTAGTATGGACTCTTCTTTGCGCTTATCATGAAGGTTGAGAACCGTGTTGATACTCTCCTCTTTGGCCGCTTCGATAAAACCACAAGTGTTGACGATGATCACATCCGCCTGTGTCGCTTCATCTGTGATCTCATACTCACGCAATCGCCCCAGCATCACTTCACTATCGACAAGATTTTTTGTGCAGCCAAGGCTGACTAAATGTAGTTTTTTATTCAAGGATATCTCTTTTCGGTTTTTATAGAATTATAACATAATATTGAGGTGTAGATAAAAGAATAATGATTTAAAGATAAGAGAGTACAAAAAAGAGAAGAGCCGAGCAAAAGCCCGAACTCTAAGGAATTAGATAGCGACTAAGAAGGGATTCTTAGAAGTTATATCTTGCCCAGAAACGAATAACATTGTTTCCGTCAAAATCTGTTATGATTTGATCGTCAGCACCAAGCTTTTGATCGAGATCCTGATTTACATAAGCAGCAAGCAATGCAATTCTGTCATTCCATACTTTAGTTTTGTAGATGAAGTCAAATTCAGCATAATCTACATCACCAAGAATAGCTCTGTCATTCATAGTTGTTGCACCGTACTGAGCGATGAATTTCCCACCCAATCCTTTAACAACACCTTTTACAAGGAAAGTATCTGCATTGCTTGCAATGAAACCTTGGTTGAGGATCATTTGTGTATAGAGAGGAGTTTTTACACCACCGACATTGAATACGCCTGTAGCTCCTTCATCAACAGTTGAGTATGCAGCCAATAGACTGAACATACTGACACTGCCGCCAATTTTTGCACCCCATGCAGTTGTAGTTTCAAGATCGTTACCTACATCGACAGTTCCACCCTGAAGACCAAAAGTTACAGGAAGACCAGCATTAGCATAAGAAATATCACCCCAGAGGATAGTTGTCGCATCGCCTGTGCCAGTTGGGAGAGGAGCGCCATCCATCTCTGCTATCTTGATCATCATGTTGTCTACTAGGTTAGCACCGTAGTAAACTGTACCAGTTGCAGTCAAGCCATCAATTGATTTGTTCTGAGCAGTCACCATAAAGATGCCATCTGTGCCGTTAACTTTGTTAAAAGCATTCAAGTTGGAAGCACCAGAGTGAAGACCATGTGTAAACCAGTTACCATTGCCATCCCAAGCGCCAACACCATTTTGGTTAGCTCCACTTACCCAAGCACCTACCAAAGTAGTGTCAGGAATAGCAGAGACGATAACTAGAGCTGACTCATAAGTGTTTTTGAAAACATTCCAGTTCTCAGAGTATGCAAATGGAGAGAGTGACTTTGGAAGTTCCATACGACCACCTTTGAGTGTCACAGTTTCGTTTGACCATGCTCCCCAAAGTTTAGTAACTGCGCCACCATTTAAGTTGCCATCAGCACTCTGCATGATGTTTGAAACTACACTATTCTGAAGACCAAGTGTACCGAGACCAGACAATTGAGCACCAACGCTTAAACCATGATCAAAGTTACCCTTTGCATTCAATTGAATACCGGCACTTGCAAGTGCAGCTTCTTGAGCAAATAGATCTTCAGCACCAAATTTATCTAATGTCTGATAGTAAAGTACTGCCTGTCCGCTAAATTCCCACTGTGGAAATTCCTCAAGAACGATTGGCTCGACTACTGGCTCAATAGGTAGAATGTCTCCACCTGCTACTGCTGCGCTTATGGCAAATGCTGCGATAAGACTTAATTTTGTTAATTTCATTTTAACTCCTTGTGTTTTTGTATAATGAATTTGAAATATATTTTCATCCAAAACATATTCATAACTGGAATTCTAGCATGTCAAAAGGAGTTTAATCCTTAATTTTGTTTATAATTGATTAATTTTTGTACAATTTGTTAATAAATCGAAATATCGGTTAACTTTGAGGCAAAATAGAGTCTATTTCATCGCTGGGATGAATTTAATAAGAGTAGGAATAGAAAAATGCTATACTATGAATCTAAACTTTAAAAAAAAGAGAGAAAATATGTTTATACTAATTGAATCGATCTCTATGGCGGCGTATGATCTCCTGAAGCCAAAACGAAATATTCGGATTGTGATGACAGGATTGGTTGTGACACTTTTGTGGGTTGCGCTAGGCTGGCTTTTCTGGCCAGTTCTTTATGGCGTGAGTTCATACATTATAGATTTATTACCTTTTAAGATGCTCAAGTCAGATGGGGCATATATCTTTATCTCAATTATTTGGCTTTTAGGTATGTTAGTGACTTTCTCATTCATCATGATGTTTTTTGGAGAATTTTTTGCTCGTAATATGAGAGAAAAAAACCACAATCGCCTGCTTCCTCTTGTGATAGCAGGTATTTCACTTGTTTGGATATTGATTATCTATTTTGGATTTGATCAGCTTTATGCTACCTTCGAACGAGTTCTTAAGACACTACCTTTTAATTTTACGGAAGAGAGTGTTGCAGCTGTTATGTCTGTATATTTGCTCTATAATGGATTGATAGTCACTATGGTAGCCTTAAGCAGTATGAGGAGCAAATATATACTAGAAGTATTGAGAATCGAGCAGTATCCTGCTAAAAACTTAATAGGGAGTGCAGGGAAAACATTCAAATCAACATTTAGAAATATTATGACTTTTTCTGTGGCTTCACTTGTCTCGTTTCCTCTACTTTTTATTCCTGTAGTCAATATTATAGTACAGTTCTCACTCTGGGTGTGGCTCTACAAAGATATGTTTAGTCATGATGTTTGTGAGCTTTACTGTAGTGAACAGGATCAGAAAAGTACAAACCATAGATGGGCATTTTGGACTATTTCATCCATCTCTGCAGTTATGAGCTTTATTCCCTTTCTCAATTTTTTTGCGCCGTACTTTACCGAGATGGCTATGCTTCATCTTGTTATGAAGGCAAAAGATTAGTAGATAACCCATTGAGAGAACAAAATAAAATAGATAATATTTTTACCAAGAGAGGGGTATAATTGATGAGTGAGAAAAAGCAGGTATTAATTCTATGTACGGGGAATAGTTGTCGTTCGATCATGGCGGAGGCGATGATCAATGCCAAGATGATGGATTGCGTCGAAGCGCAAAGCTCAGGAGTGCAAGCTAGTGGCAGGATCAATCCTCATGTTCAGGCACTTTTGAAGTCCAAGGGGGAATGGAGGAGAGGCTATCACTCCAAAGCGATCGAGACCGTTCTGAACAAACCTTTTGATCTCATTGTGACTGTTTGTGAAGCTGCTAGAGAGACTTGCCCTCTGTTTCCTAGTGCGATCAAGACGATCCATGTTGGATTTGTAGATCCTACTGGAAAAGCTATAGATGAGTATGCGAAGACTTATGATTTGATCGAAAAAGAGTTGCTACCTATTATAAAAAAAGAGTTGTGTAGTCAGTAATGTGGTATGAGTTGAGTGAAAAAGTTGTTTACTCTCTCTTTGGCTTAGAAGGAAAATTGGCAAAAGCAAGCCATTTCTTCATCTATTGATACAATAAAAATCTGGTTTTTGCTTCTCACGATTATTTTTGCTGTCTCATTTTTGCATATACGGTTCAATACCAGAATCAACACAAAAGCGAGTCAGAAAAGAGAAAGTCTCATTTTTGCATATACGGTTCAATACAGAGTATGTACGCGCTCACTTGCAGGGAAGATCTGCACTTTATGGACATGGTGCAGCGTCGCTCTTTGGGATTATCACACCATTTTGTTCGTGTAGTGCTATTCCACTATTTCTGGGTTTCATTCAGACCAGGATTCCTCTAAGGGTGACTTTTAGTTATCTTATTTCTGCACCGATGAACAATGAAATCGCCATCGCTATGCTATTTGGTATTTTTGGCTGGAAGGTGACAGCGATCTATATCACTTTCGGTCTTTTTGTTGCGATCGTCGGGGGATGGCTGATCGGAAAACTTGAGTTGGACAAAGAGGTCTTAATGGAAGTTCAGCCTATTGATGAGAAACTTCAGGCAGAGATGATCAAGATGAAATTCAAAGAGCGTTGCAAAGAGGCATGGAATTATAGCTATGACATCCTCAAAAAGATTTATCTTTATGTGATGCTAGGAGTGGCTGTTGGTGCTTGGATACATGGATATATTCCTACGGATTTTATCGCAAAATATACAGGTGAAGGCAATCCATTTGCTGTTCTAATCGCAGTTTTGATGGGAATCCCAATATATTCCAATGCAGCAGGTGTTATGCCTCTAGTCGAAGTATTGACGAGCAAAGGAATGCTGCTAGGAACTGCTCTGAGTCTACCCGAAGCACTGATATTGAAAAAAATTATTTCATTGAAGTTGATTGGTATATTTTTTGGCATTGTGGGGGCAGGTATCATCGGGGTATGAAATACCAGGTGGTCAACACACCAGCTCTTGTGGTTAATGGAAAAGTAGTCAGTACGGGAAAAATTCTCAGCGTGGAAGAAGTTTTAGCCTATATCTAAATGGCATATTCTATAATTATATTCAGTTCAAAAGATATAAATAGCAAAATAGTGTTAACTCAGTGTTAAAACTTTTATTAAATCAGTGTTAAATTGATGCATATCAACCATTTCTTAGCTTAAATATTTTATTATATATATCGTATTAACTTATAAAAAGGAGAAAATATGCTTAAGCTACATGAAAAGCTTATTGGTTTAGTCGTTGGCGCTTGTGTCGCAACGAGTTTTGCTTCTGCCTCTGGAGAACTTGAAAAAGTGATGAAAGAGAGAGGTTTGTCAGAAACAGATCTCTTGGCAGCAGCCAAAACATATACACCATCAGGGATGCATGACAAGTATGTCATATTCAGTTCAGGAGGTCAGTCTGGTCATGTGATCGCATACGGCGTTCCCTCTATGAGACTTTTGAAATACATCGCGGTCTTTACGCCAGAGCCTTGGCAAGGGTATGGATTTGATGATGATAGCAAAAAGATCCTCAGACAGGGTAACATCAGAGGTAGAGAGATCAATTGGGGAGATACACACCATCCAGCACTCTCAGAAGTAGATGGAAAGTATAACGGTAAGTATCTTTTCATTAATGATAAGGCAAACCCGAGAATTGCAGTTATCGATCTGCATGACTTTGAAACCAAGCAAATTGTAGTCAACCCTATTTTCAAATCTGAGCATGGTGGTGCTTTTGTCACGCCAAATACAGAGTATATTTTGGAGTCAACACAATACGCTGCACCATTTGATAACAACTATCATCCGATCGAAGAGTACAAAGAGAGCTATCGTGGTGGTGTAACATTTTGGAAATTTAATATGGATTCAGGGAAAATTGAAGAGAAAAACTCTTTTTCACTCGAATTTCCTCCTTATATGCAGGATTTGACTGATGCTGGCAAGGGAGCGAGTTACGGTTGGGCTTTTACCAACTCGTTCAATACCGAAATGTATACTGGTGGTATCGAAATAGGTCTTCCACCGTTTGAAGCGGGTATGAGTCGTTATGATACTGATTATCTTCATGTCTACAATTGGAAGAAATTGGCTAAACTAGCTGAAGATCCCAAAAATGTTATGATTGTCAACGACCATAGGATTATACCTATTAGCGTTGCCGTAGCCAATGACGCACTTTTCTTTATACCAGAGCCTAAATCTCCACACGGTGTCGATGTTTCCCCAGACGGTAAATATATCGTAGTTTGTGGTAAACTT
>QMKU01000015.1 GCA_003646525.1 Campylobacterota bacterium | reverse complement strand
TTCACTCGTCTCTAATGAGACTTGTGGTATAATACCCCTATCGCATTGAAGATAACTCGTCGAGCCTTCGTAACGTGCATAGGGTGACCGTAAGGGTAATCGTCCGAAAATCAAACAAAAAATTAAAATAAGGATTGACAATGTCAGTTTATTTAAACACAGTAGCCGTTACTGAATTTGACGAGCAAGTAAAAGAAAGTTTCCAAGGTGTAGGTCAACTGCGCGCATTAGTTACAGTACGTAACAACGTGACAGGTACAGACTACAGATTCCAACAAATCGGGAAAGGTATGGCGCATAAGCGTACAGCACCGTCATCTGATTCAATTCCAATGAACATTGACTACAGTAAGGTACTTGTTATCTTAGAAGACTGGGATGCTGATGAGTATACAGATATGTTCAAACAAAAAGAGGTTAACTTCGATGAGGTTCGTGAGCTTGCTCAAGTAATCATTAAAGCTCTAGGTCGTAGAATGGACCAAACAGTTATTGACGCGGTTAATGATGCTCGTGCTTCATTAGTAGCAATCGGTAACATCGTATTGCATGGTGGTACATCGTTAGACATTCCTAAGCTTACACAGCTTGTACAGTTAATGGATGACCTTGAGATAGATGAAGACGGACGTTGTTTCGTTGGTTCAACTATGGCTAAGCGTCAACTGCTTAACACTACACAGGTTACAAACGCTGATTACAATACAGTACGTACACTTGTTAACGGTCAAGTTGATACATTCCTGGGACTTAAGTTCACATGGATTGGTAAGCGTGAAGAAGGCGGTCTGTACAAGACTGGTGACATTCGTGATTGTTTCGCGTTCCATAACAGTTCAATCGGTATGGCTATCGGTATTGACCCTAACACAAATGTTGACTGGGTTCCACAGAAAAAATCACACTTATCTGCTGGTCAGATGAAAGTTGGTTCTATTGTTCGTGACCTTGAGGGTGTATTCATCGTTGAGGTAGACGAGTCAGTAGTAATCCCAGCGCCGTAAGGAGTTCAAGATGGCTTATGAACCAAGTAAATTAGCAGGGAACGTCAACGCTTCGGCAGTTGGCTCATCTCTGTTTTCATACGGTACTACAGATACTCGCGCAGATGTTGCGGGTGCTGGGTACTTTTCAACGGAAGACACTTCGTTCTTAACACTCACGACTGGAGATGTAATCCAGGCTGACTGTTCTGACGGGTATGCGTTATTCCTAGTTACAGCATCGTCTAACGCAGGCGTTACTGTCAAACAAACTATGTCGGAGGTGTAGGATGTATAATGATTCAATGCTTAAGGCAGTAGGCTCCGCAGGTGGAGTCGGACCTCGTGTGTTCACATACTCAACTCCAGACACTCTAGTTGAGTGTACTACTGAGGGTTATTTTAAAGATGCGGTTGCTATTTTTGAACCGAATGATATAATCTTTGTGAACTATGATAATGGTGCATCTAACGGTGCAACAACTATTATCTGTGTACAATCTGATGCCGTTGATGGTGGAGCTCATATCGTTGACTTCTCAACAACAGCATCTTTCGCAGGCGATGTAAGAGATACTGATGCACCACTTAGCAGTGGCCAGTCTATTACTCAAAATGTGAGTATGGTGATTGACGGTGCTAACGGTGTTGGTAATGTATTCACTTATCGCCACAACAGCCACCCTCTCGCTAACCTTAACGCATCTGCGTTCTGGAGCATGAATGGTAACAAATTCAAAGCTGGGGACTTGATTCATTGTATTATGAATGACGGGTATCAACTTACTCGTATCTTAGTGTCTCAACACGAAGAGGGTCAAACCTCTTATGGCAAGTGGAACGTGGACGCAGAGCCCGTTACATTCGCGTAACCTCTTTTTAGAGTGACCGCTCGGCGGTCATTCTGTTAAGGAGATTACTATGAGCACATCAAAACAAGTCAGTATCGCCAATTCAGCCCTTCTCAAAGTCGGTGCAACACGCATCAATTCATTCGATGATAATAAAAACGAAGCAGTTATAATCAAAGAGTTTTACGAGCGGTCATATCGTGCCCTCCTATCAATGTATCCCTGGTCGTTTGCTATGAAGACTGTAGCACTTGCACAGTTACCAACTAAACCACTTGCTGAGTATGAATACGCGTATGCGTTACCTAATGACCTGGTGTGGTTACAGCGTACACATCCCAACTCTAATTTCAAGATATTAGGTCGTGAGCTCCACACTAATGAGCGCACTGTATCAATCAAATATACTTACCGTTGTCCCGAGGAAGATATGTCGATTCAGTTCGAGCAAGCTTTTATGTACTATTTAGCGTCACAGATATGTATCCCTATCACTGAGAACATCAAGAAGGATGAACTGCTGTATGTGCAGTATCAAGACCACCTTAAACGTGCTAAATCAATTACAGCACAACAACAGCCACAAGATGGGTTTGAAGATTTCCCAGTTGACAATTCAAGATATGGAGCGTAAGCATGAGTCGTTCAAGACAAGTACACACCAACTTCTCGGGTGGTGTAATATCTAAAGATGCCGAGGCTCGTTTAGACTCACCAGAATACAACAGTGGACTGAGTGAGGGTAAGAACATTATTATTAAGACTACTGGCGCTATGTCACGTAGACCTGGTACGCTGTTTGTTAATAACTATGGTAGCCTTGAATATATGCGTATGTTCCCTTTCATATTCAACAGCAACCAAAAGTATATTATAATCTTATACCTTGATGAGCCAGACCCGATTGGTGCCCCTGGGGTATACGACGGCCTGGTTGATATATATCGTGATGGTGTCCTGGTACTTCCAGGGCTGGTCACACCTTATAACACTGAGAAGAAGATACGTGAGATAGATGTAGCGCAGTCTGCTGATACGATGGTGTTTGCTCAAGGTGACCATGAACCTCAACTGTTAAGACGCTTAGGTGCTGATGACAGCTGGGAGTTCATAGATGCACCTTTAATCAATACACCTTGTGAAGGTATGGCATGTGAGGATGATGGTGAACCTGGTACTTATGTTCCTCCAACATGTACTGATGGTTCGACGCCGTGGTGTGGGACTGGTAAATGTACAGATGATTCAGACCCGACATGTGCTACAGCTTTTACGCTGGTGACACTTATGCAGTGGACTGATACAAATGGGTGGCCACAACATGTTACGTTCCACCAGGGCCGTTTATGGTTTGCTGGTAGCAACACTTATCCACAGTCGGTATGGTCAAGTAAGTCACAGGACTTCTTTAACTTCGATGTTGGTATAGGTGACCCCGCAGATTCAATCCAGGAGACACTGGATACAGATTTCATTAACCCTATTACAAGTATATATTCTGGCGGTCGTTTGATGCTCTTTACATCTGGTGCCGAGTTCTACAATCCAGCACATGTGTTAACTCCAACGAGTTCTGCATGGTTACGTCAAACAACTTATGGGTCTTCTGCTAGAGTTAACCCACAATCGGTTGACGGTACGGTTCTATTCCTGGATAATACAGAGCGTATTTTCAGACAGTTCACATACAACGATACAATCAACGGTTACGATGCACCTAGTATTTCATCTGAGTCAGAAGACTTAATCAAGGCCCCGATAGCTATGGGTGCTATGAGAGGTGGTGTGCAAGAAGCGTCGAACTTCGTTTATGTTGTTAATGGTGATGGTACTATGGCAGTTCTGAACCTATCTAAAGCTTATAAAGTTAATGCGTGGGTTACATGGGAGACTCAAGGGTTCTACCAGGACGTTATGGACCTGGACCGTGAGTTGTATATACTCGTGAAGCGATATGTAGATGTTGCTGGTGTGTTAGAGCTCCAGTGGATGTTGGAACTTGTTAACCAGGCGTCATTGACTGACTCGGGTTCTATAAACGAGAGTTTAACTGAGACAACTATAACAGCCGTCGGTAAAAACGACGACAACTTCTTTGGTGTGTACCAGGAACCTAATAGTGACCGTGGAAAAGTGGTCATAGTTATGGGTGGTGCGGTAGTCTATAAGGCTGATTGGCTGAAATACGACCCACTATCAGATGTCATCAACACTGAGGATGTTAGATATGGTGCTGGGAACGTGTTTAACGTGGACGAGGACGTCCGCGAGCTCTATTTCGACCCAGAGGTAGGGTACCGATGGTATATGCACGTGGTGAGCTCCCTACAGCTCGAGAACCGTGCACATAACTACATCGACGGGCTGACACATCTGATAGACCAGGATGTTGTGGCTGTTTTAGACGGTAACGCGTTCATGGATGAGATGGTAGTACCAGGAGACACACAGGATACAGTTGAGAACACATATCCCGATGGTGTTGATTGGTTATATGATACTGCATTAGGGACTGAGACATTTATACAAAGTGATAAAGTGGATGGTGCAGTTGTTAAATGGAGAGCGTGGTACGAGGGTATCTTTTACGATAACCTAATTGACACTCAATGGGGTTTACTTATTAGTGGTGATGCTGGGGTTACAGGCTCTGAGTATCTGCAACTAGGTGTCGAGGAAGAGTCTACACTGTGGGATAACCCTATTGTTTTTTCTAGTGACGATACAGTAACTGCGGGGGTTGATTTTCCAGCACTAGCAGATTTTGATATTTGTCTAGTTGGTGGTGGAGGTGGCGGTGCTCAGCGCTATACATCATCGGGTCGTGCTGGTGGTGGTCATGCCAGTGCACTTGTACAAAGTTCTTTAAACGTACCGTATGCAGAGTCTGTTTTAGTTAGTATAGGTGCTGGTGGTACGGCTTCTGCATCAAGCCCTGGAGGAAGTGGTGGCTCGTCTTCTTTTGGTAGTTATGCAACTGCTCCTGGTGGAGCTGGTGGCTCAACCACAGAAAACTCATTTGACGGTAACAATGAGCTTGTCGTTTCTCCTTGTGGCGGTGACTTTTATAACGGTACTCAATACTATGCAGATGAGGGTTTGTACATTATAGGCGGTGGTCAAGCTAGTGCGTTTGGTCACGGAGGGGATAGTAGCTCATCTGTTTCTGAGTTACCTACGAATGGTGGCATAGGTGCTGGTGGTGGTGCAGATGCTTGGTGTTGTGGTGACCCAGGTTTTGATAATCCTGGTGAAGGTGGTCCAGGTATTATTAAAATATACCCTGTGAACTCAGACACAACATCGACATACAGAACTAGAAAAATGGTCCTGGCTACAACTACTGTAACTGATGGTGTTGTTATGTTTCCAGATGACCCTTATCGTGTTGGTGAGGCGGGCCTCTTCTTTGATGTGAAGGCTACGTCATTACCAATCAACGTAAGTGCTGGTGGAGGTTCGTTAGTGAATGAGCCTAAACGCCTGGTAGCTATAACAGCTAAGATGGTAGATACACAAGGTTTAACTATAAACGGTATCTCAATTCCAGAGCGTCAGTTCGGCGAAGAGGTGTTCGATAGAGCGATGCCTCGTATAACAGGTGCCACTAAAATAAGGTTGTTAGGGTATAATCGTGATACTAGAGTATATATATCACAAGATACACCGATGCCTATGACTCTAGCGAGTCTTGACATTGAAGTAAATTACTAAGGAGTTTGAAATGAGTATAGTAGCGGGAGTTTTAGCTGGGGCATCGTTCCTCGGTTCTAAGCGCGCAGATAAGCAAGCGTCTGAGGCCGACAGAGAAGCTGACATCATGGCTGAGTACCAGGGTGAGATTAATGCACAACAGGCTTTAAGTGATGCTTCGGTCAATGCGTATAACATGACGCGTGATTTCGGCAGACAGTCTAGCGGTAACCAGGCTATGGCTGGGGCCATGAATAAAAGTGCAACAGGTGGGTCAGCGCAAGCTATCCAGGCTGAGGGTCAAAGAACTCTCGATAGAGATGTTGAGCGTGGTTATGAGACTGCTGAGATGATTGGTGAGGGTGAGCGCCTAGGTGTGACCGCTCGTCGGTCAGCTACTGAGTCAAGAGCCAATGCTCGTAAATCTAGTACAAATACTAAGGGTTTACTGTTAGCCTCTCGAATGTTTGAAGGGGTATGAGATGGAACTAGGACAACGTAAAGACACGAAACAACGTAGACAGGTCGGACCAGACCTCAGTGAGTCTATCCGCTCTAACAAAGAGATAGCGGGTCACTATGACCAGATGTCGAATGACATGCTGAGTATAGCTGATGCGTCTATGACAAATTTCGTTAATGGTATGGTGCTCGATGCTAAGGTTGAAGGTGAGATAGCTGGTAAGGTTGGTGCTGAATATGAACTGGATGCACAGGGCAACGCTATCGCTCCAAAGGGTTATGACCGCCAGGGTGAAATATTCAAATGGAACCGCTCTTTTAATAATGCCTCTCAAGTAGCTTTCCAACAACAAGTTAATGCACAAGTTAATGGCTTCACTAAATACATAGCTAAGGACGTCGATGGCGACCAAGTTAAGTATAAGACGCTAGTTAAAGAGATGAAGACTCGAGCTATGGCGGGAGTAGATGATGAGCGTCAGAAGCAACATATTAGCAGTGCGTATAAATCTGCATACGCTAAGAACCTCCACACAGTATCAGCAACGGGACTTAAGAATGTTAAGGTTGAGCTCAACGACTCATGGAAACATTCGCGAAAAGAGTTCAGTGACAGTGTTGCAATTAAGAACATGGTCATAAAGCAACAGCGTGACAAAACTAATGCGCTTATTGCAGAGCCAAAAAGTTCGTATGATGAGCAACGTGAAGCCGAAAAGAAGCTTGAGGGTCTTGAGCAAGAACGTGAAGAGATGATAGCGTTTCGTGTTGCGTCTACGTTACCAGCTAGGAACATAGGTGCGATGACTGAGGACCAGGTTAAAGCTGATACTCGTGAAGATATTGTTGCGGGTACTGTAGAGTCTATGAAGTATGAGATGCGTAATACTCCTTTTGACCAACGCTATAAGAAGGCTAATGATATTACTAAGTACCCATTGGACCATTTAAGCACTATTGAGAAGGATACTGTTAGAGCTGAGATATACAAGTATGTCGCAGATGAGAACAGTGCGTATGCTAATGAACAGGCTCGTCAAGATGCAGACCTTAAGTTAAATAAAGTAAGTGCTAACAATGATGCTAGAGGTGGTATCATTGAATTACAAGCTAGTGGTATTGGTATGGAAGCAGAAGACTATCTTAAAGCATATAACGCGTATGAGACTGCAATACAGGAAAACTATGAGCTAGGATACTTAACTAATGCTGAGAAAGACTACTACACTAATCGCTTATTAAACGGTGATCCAGTGAAAGAAGATGACGCTGGTGTGTATCGTGGCTTTAGAACTAATCTTGAGATTACACCATATGAGAAGATAGAAGAGAGTCCATATCTAACAGTAGGTACTAAGAAGAAATTGATAGACCTTAAGTCTAAGCTCGTAGATGAGGGTGAAACGTGGATGAAGCCTCCAGCATATAAAGAAGGTAAAGAAGCTATTATGAAGGCTTACGGTTTCACTGAGGCCATGATGTTTGAGATAGTGAGTGGGAAGAAAGAACAGGAGATGAACCAGGAGATGATTACTCTATTAGAGGATTATAAGAATGAGGTTCGTAATACCAGTTTAGATGGGAAAACTCCTAACCCAAATCATTTTGAAATATCTCGTAAACTATTGAGGGAACAAAGACTTAACGCAAACAGTAACATATACCAATCTACACATATCAAGGGTGTTACCGAAGTATCTTATGATGAGATTAAAACGCAAGCCGACGCATTGAAAGTGTCAGTGGATAAACATATTAGTAACTTAGAGAAAAAAGGTAACGTAACTTACACAGGAGCAAGTAATGGAGAAGACAGTAACACAACCGAGTCAACAAACACAACCGAGTCAACAAGCGGAGACAAAACAGACTGGGACAAACAACCAGCCTTTGGAGAGTGATGTAGGTTACTCGCCTCAAAAGCGTGAGCGTATCATATCACCAGAGCCACTTAAGGGTGGTATGGCTACTATGCCAGCGTTTGAGGAGTCTTATGCGCGACCTGTGACATTAGCTGAAACGCTGTTCCCGAGTAGTGAGGTTGAAAAACCTACCTTTCAAAAGACAGAAGAGGATGTGCGCGTAGATAATACTTTCCGTAAAGAGAGTGTTGTAACTTTCCAGGACAGTATGAAAGACATGCGTACAAAGCTTGAAGACAGCGAACATGTATTACAGGAAGAGGAGTTGTTATACGACCAAAACTTCTTGGACGCATCTCAAAAGATTGCTGAACACCTTGGTGATGAGTGGACTGATGATTATGGTTTACGTATAAGCAGTGAGATGACTGCTAACATTGGTGGTGGTAGTATGATTAATGTAGGTAGACCTGGTGGGTTAATCCCTGTGGTTGAGAGTGTTATATCTAGCGGTGACCCAGAAGCTATTATGAGTCTTATGTACATGATGGAAATGTACGAAAGAAAACCTATGACCTGGGATGGTACAGGTAGATTCTTTGGTCACATGTTAGGTGATATATCTAATTACATGGGTGGTGCTGGCCTCTTTATGAAGGGTGGTAAGAAGCTTGCTGGTGGTGCAGTTAATGCGGGTGTGATGCAAACATTAAAAACTGCATTGAAAAAAGCTATTGAAAGTCCTGTAGCCGTTGGTATGGCTGAGGGTGGCGTATACGGTTTTGCTGACAACCTTGAAAAACAACGTCTTAAAAAAGCAAGTGGACTCATTGAAGAGTTAGACTTAGTAGAGTTAGGATTGGTTACAGGTGGTGGTACAGTTGCTGGTGGTGCTTTGGCTAAGACATTAGTATCAATACCCGCTGGAGTCAGAGCAACCATTAACGGCGCTAAGACTGCTGGTGAACGTGCTAAGCTTGCTTATGAGTGGGCGTATGATACATTGAAGAAGGAACGTGAGGGCGACAAAGCTCAGTTCGTAGCTCCAGATGGTAGACCTATGTTTGCTGATGAGATTGAACAAGGTGGCGGTGGTATACCTAAAGATGTTCCTAAAGTGACCGACGAGCGGTCAACAGCTAAGGGCAGTGTGGCTAAGACAATGCCGTTAGATGAGTTCCTGGAGAAGGCTACACCTAAAGAACTTCAAGCGTATATGCGTAATGCTACTCCAGAAGAGAAGCCTGCGATTATAGCTAAGATGAAAAGCTTTGATAAGAAGGCTAAGGCACCTAAAGCTAAAGAGCAAATCACTGTACAGGAGGAGTTCAATGAGCAGTTCTACTCACGCTTAGAGCAAGAGGTTTCTAAGATACCCCCTGAGAAGACATTTAACACGCCTAAGGACGCCGAACGCTATCTACTTAAGCAAGGTGTTAAGCCTAGAGAGATTGAGGCTTCTGGGGTACTAGATGGCCTTGATGCAGATACTCCTGTTACAGGTGCTGAGCTAGCACAACATGTTGATACGAGACATGACAAAATAACTAAGCGTGTTTGGGATGAGGACGATAAAGTTGACAACCCACTGGAAGACCAGGCTGACTGGGAGGATGGTGTATCGGTTAGAAACGGTGAACAGTCTAATCAGAGTGACTCGGGTACTTGTACTGTTGTTACTGATGAACGGAACGGCTCAGAAGTTTACATTGAGACTCGCTATAACGATGAGGTTTATGTTGACAACGACGGCAGAGAATATGAGCACCAAGAAATGTTGGACGATTGGTACGACAATTACATGTATGATGATGATTTCAAAGAGACTCTCAGCAGTGCACTTGAAGATGGGGATATAGCGTATGACGTATTACCTGACATCTCACGTCAATTAGATAATCAGATAGATGCTTATGACAGGTCTATTGCTCGTGGTATGGAGCTAAACGATAAACAAAAGGCTAGTTACAAACGTCTTAACGAGTTGGCTGACAGTAGCGAAGACGCTATGGAGAGTGATGAAACAGCAGTAGCATGGGTTAAACAAGTGGAGAGTGAATATCCTCAATACGCATACGATGGTGCTAAAGAGAGTGACACAGTTAAACAGGCTGTTATGCACGATGCTGAGGACACAGAGCCATGGCGTGAAAGTTATGAGCAGAAGGTTGAGTATGAGGTAGGTGAGTACGGTAACAAGTTCGACGATGAAGATGAGGCTGTACAGTTTGCTAAGGACACACTATACGAAGAGTATGAGTGGCGCCATGAGAATGATGGTGGTGAAGCTGAGATATTTGAAGGTTACTCAGTAGATGGTGGTGAGAACTATCACATGAACACGTATCGCATGGAGAACTTCGACGCTAAGAATAAAGATGAAGCGTATGAGCCTCACATGAACTATGATAACTTCCCAGCTACTAACGATGAGACTACTAATATACAAGTTCACTCACGAGTTCTGGACCGTACAGATAATGACGGAAAAGATGGAAAGGTTGTTGAAGAGGTACAGAGTCAGTGGGAACAGGATTGGCGTAAAGAAGGTGGTGAGAATGTAGAGATTTCACCAGAAGAAGCTACTGCTATTGAAGCTGAGATGAAACCATTTAATGAAGAGTATTTCAGAATGGATGATGATATTAGTGTGGTTAAGCGTAAGTCTGCTGAGGTGTTCAAAGAGATTCGTGAGAGACGTAATGTACTTAAAGAAGAGTTTGCAGAAGAGCGAGCGAACATACTGGCACGTTACGAAGAGATAAGAGAGAAACCGTTATCTGAGCGCACTGATGCTGAGAACGAAGAACTTCTAGCGGGTATGCGACGCGATGATGAGTTATCGGATAAGATACGAAAGAACCCAGAGGTGGTACGTCTACGTGAAGAGGGTAACACACTAGATAAAGAGGTTAATGATTTACAGGTAGCTCGTGATGAGTATTACAGACAGAACATAAAACCACTTGATGATAAGTTAAACCCTAAGATTGCTACGTTAGCACCACCACCAATGAAGGACCGTACTGAGTATGAGCGTGTTGCCATTTTAGATGAGTTAACTATAGCGTCACAGGAAGGTAAACAGTTCTTTGGTTGGAATAACTCTGGTATCCAGAATGGAAGCCGTACACCTGATAATATTCGTCAAGGGATGAAGAACGCATATGACCTAGAGATACCCCGTATCATTCAAAAAGAGACTGGTCAAACTCCATACAAAGCGTACCATGATGGACGTGTACCTAGTGAAGCCGATAGAGAGTATTGGGACTATAATAAAGCTAAGGAGCTAGGTTACGATGAGCCTGGTGAGTGGTACTGGCGTATAGACTTAGACGATGAATTGACTTCTAAGCTTAATGATAGTAAAATAAACCTTTACTCTGCTGGTGGAGCGACCTTAATAGGTGGTGCCGTTACGAGTCAATCAAATAATGAGGAGCAATAAATGCAAGATGATATAAAATACACGCCACCCGCAGAGGAGCTACAGGAGCCGATAACTGCTCCAGCACCTCTCAGTATGCCTGGAGGAGATAGCGCGTCCCCTAACTTCACCTCTACAATGTTCCAGGGTGAGGAGTCTGAGGTGGTTAAACCCGAAGAAACGCCAGAGATGCAGACCCAACAACAGGCCGACACAGATGTGATGGCTGGGATACCTAAACCAGATGAGATTGACTTCACTAAGGTTGACCGCTTAGCGGGCATTATGTCGGGGATATATTCACAGACTAAAAACTTCGTTAAGAAGATAGACTCAACAACTCTTACCGAAGCGAAACCTAAAGAGGACAGTGGCTTTGTACCACATGAGGCTGAGGATACATTGGAGCAACTTAACGCGTTCGTTGAGAAGAACCGTGACGTTAACTATGATGAGACTGGCAAACCTAATTTCCAAATACGAGATGACTATCAACCTGAGTTAGTGTTCGACTTAAATAGTATGGATGACGGTGAGGATATTACCCTAGCTGTCAAGGCTATGGCTGACATGTTACAGACCGATGTTAACAAGGCTCGTCGTGGTGATGAAGGCGTGTTACGTGATGAGGAGGTT
>QMKU01000014.1 GCA_003646525.1 Campylobacterota bacterium | reverse complement strand
TTTCAAAAGAGCAATTCTCTATGAAGAAGCCCATCTGGAAACAGTATGATATTATTGCCATAGACGAAGAGCTATTGAGTCCCAAGGTTGTGGAAAATATCAAAGTCCTGAAGACAAAAAAAGAGCTCAAGGTAGTTGGACTGAATTCTTTGCTGAGAACTAAAAAAAGCACCCCATATGGAGATGTGATAGATATGCAACTCATAAAGCCACTTAATCAAGGTAGAGTTTTTGATTTGATTGTGGATCTTTATCGTATTGACATAAATCAGGCGCAGATAGAAACAGAGAGTGAAGTAGAGAGTGAAGATTCCAAAGCAGAGACAAAAACAATACAAATATATAAAGAGCCTATTCCTGAGGCAAAAAATATCTCGCGAGAACAATTTGCTAATTTTGACGGAGTAAAATTATTGATTGTTGAGGATAACTTGATCAATCAAAAAGTTTTAACTACTATATTGGATCAGTCTGGTATAGATATTTCTATCGCGAATAACGGTGAAGAGGCGCTATTGATGGTGACAGACGACAAAGTAGTTTATGATATGGTATTGATGGATATCAATATGCCAGTGATGGATGGCTATACGGCAACTGCATATATTCGAGCTATTGGGAAATTTTCCGATTTACCTATTGTTGCCTTTACGGCACTGGTGCTTGAAAGTGAAGTACAAAAAATGTTTAATGCTGGGATGAATGCATTCTTGTCAAAGCCACTCAATATCGGTAAACTCTATACAGCCTTTGATATGTTTATCGGTGCAAATCAGAGTGAAAAACCTGTAGATAAGCAGCCTTCAAAAGTAGCGATAAAACTTGATGAGATTGACATAAAAGAGGGGATCAGATATGCAAATGGTGATGAGGCACTTTATGTTGAAGTGCTGAAAGAATTTATTGAATATTATGGAGAGACAGGGGAATTATTACAAACATTAATATTGGAGCATCGTTTTGAACAGATCAAAATGATCTGCTTGGATATGAAAGGACTTACGGGAGCAATAGGTGCACATGATATGTTTGCAAAAGTGGATGAGATACATAAGCTTTTCATCTATGGCAATCAGCATCTTTTGCCAAAATACTTAGAAGGATATCAGCAAGAACTCGATAAGTTAATTAAAGCGATTCATATCTATTTAGGGAGTGATCAAGCAGATCATTCGGTGTAAAATTTCTCTTTGTCTCTGAGAAAATCGTTAATTTTTTTGATATAGATTGAATTTTTAATATCTGATTGTTGTTTCTTGGAAGATTTACTGATAATATTCATTTTGCTTGAGTGTTGCGTGATACTCTGAATGGAGAGTCTGATCTCTTGAGACAAAGATCCAAAACCAGCACTTCCTACGATGACACCTGCCTCTTCGTTCTCTTCTCTAATCTTCCCCCAGAAGAGATTTTCAATGGATCCCTTGGCTAACAAAAAAGAGAGATCTGAAGGAAGTATAAGCAAAATCTCTGCAGCAGTACCTTGTTCCTGCATCATCTCTGCAAGCTTCTGTTGTGTTTTGTGAATATCTATTTGTTCAGCATGGTTAAGTTGAGTATATTCCTCTTTAATATTATGCTGTACTGTTATCTCTTCTCGGAGAATAGCAAAAGGTTTTTTTGCATGTTTTCTCTGTATAAGAGGGTCATCTATATCTGTTTTTTTTGATACAGAAGCAATAGGTATCAGTAAAAAAGACAATATATATAAAAAAATGGCTACACTTGCTGTTATAGCCAAAGTCAGCAGTGTTCCCAATGGAAATGCCTGACCTATAGGGTACTTTTGGCTAAAATAAAAAACAGTAATGGCAAGTGAAAGAAATGCAATGAAAATCGTTATTTTTGCAAATAAAAGCTTCACAGCATTTTCCTAAATTTAGATAAATATTTCATCTAATATTGTGTTGATATATTCATTTGCTTTGAAGGGGATCAAATCCTGTGGTTTTTCACCTATACCAATATAAAGAATAGGCATTTTTAGTTCATCTGCAATACTTAGTATGGATCCACCCTTGGCTGTACCATCAAGTTTTGTGACTATGATTCCATCGATACCAATCATATCATCAAATGCTTTCGCTTGGTTGATTGACGAGCTACCCTGTGTTCCATCAAGAATCAAGAGTTTACGATGAGGAGCTCCCTCGGCGGCTTTCCCTGCGATACGGATCATCTTTTTGAGTTCTTCGCTGAGGTTGGTTTGAGTATGTAGTCTGCCTGCCGTATCGATAATAACCCGATCAAATCCTTTAGCCTGTGCTGAAGTGATCGTATCATAGACAACGGCGGAAGGATCATGACCTTGCTGGGTTGCAACGATAGGGATATCTAGTTTGGCTGCCCAACGACTGAGCTGCTCTATAGCAGCAGCGCGGAAGGTATCTCCTGCACCTAGGATGACACTCTTGTTCTCTTGCTGATAGCGGTAGGCAAGCTTGGAAATCGTTGTGGTTTTGCCTGCACCATTGACACCGATAACCATTTCAACAAAGGGTTTTGCCTCACTCTCCTTGAAATCAACCTCGTATTGAAAAACTGTGATCATAGAGTTAAATGCCTGAATACGACCAATAGTCCTAGGCAAGCCTTCTAGGAGTTTTTCCACCAGATCATAGTTGACATCAGCTTCGAGTAGTATATCCTCAAAGTCCTCCTTTTTAATCTCTCTTCTTTTTGTTGGTGCAACTTCTTTGATTGCATCACCTGTTTTGCCAAATGCTTTTTTTAAAAAACCGAACATTATTTTAAATCCTTAGGGTTATTTGAGTGCTTGTTTGAGCTCATTTTCCATTATTTCGATGGGTACAGCACCTTCATAGTAACGGAAAAGTTCTCCATCCTTATAAAGCACCATAAGAGGGATGGGAAAATTCTCTGGAAGTTCCAATCTCTTGGCAATTTGCATTGCGAGTGGAGTATTCTCTTCGCTATACGAAATATAAAAGTTAGTATTATGCTTTTTGATAAAATGCCGAAGGTCTGTAGTGTTGAGATCATCATTGACTAGAACACCTACGACCAAAAGATCTTTTTGATATTTTTTTTGTAATTGATTTAGATCTAGGAGTGTGCCTTTGCAGGGTGGACACCAAGTGGCAAAGATATTCAAGAGAATAAGTGATTGACTAATATCTTGAGAAATAATTTTATTTTCATTTAGGGTTATATTGATATCTCTTTCATCGATATCTGTTAAAATAAAAGTTTGAGGTATTTGAGGTGCTGGGTCTAGCTCTTGACTATAGGCTTGTGTGATATTTACTTCTGTAGTATTGTTTGCTTCTGTAATATTACTTGCTTTAGCTTGCCCTTGAGAGGTATTTTCTTTGCTACAGGTGGTCAGAATGAAAGGCAACAGGAAGAAGAGAAGGAGAGAAGTGCTTTTCATAACATACCTTTAAGCTTAATTTGGAGATTATATCCAAATGGTACTTTTAAATGAGGTTGGATTTGATTTATGAATAAAAATTCCTTTCGAAAACAATGTCTTGGAGAATTGAAAAAATCCAAAATGAGAATGCATTGGCAAAAAGATCATAAGGTTATTCAAAAGCTATACACATTGATACGCAGAGAGAATGCCCGTATGATTTTACTCTATATTCCACTGAAAATTGAAGTTGATATTCATCCTCTTATTAGGCTACTTAGGATAGAAAAACGATTGCTTTATGTACCATTTATGGAAGGTGAAAGTTTTAGCTTGGTAAAATATAGAATGCCACTGCAAAGAAAGCAATTTGGCATAAGAGAACCAAAATATTCAAAACAATATAGAAAGAGAAAGATTGATTTGGCAATTGTTCCGATGGTTGGTACGGATCCAACGCTAAAACGCGTGGGATTTGGAAAAGGAATGTATGATAGATTTTTTGAACAAGAACAAAAAAATATAAAAAAGACAATATTTATTTCGCGAGTGTTATGTCTATCTCATCATATAGTAACCAACCGCTATGATGTGTCAGCAGATATCATTATCACACCCGAAAAAGTATTGTTTGGGAGAACAACCAGTGTATTTGACAAACAGATGATAAATAAGTTTAAATATTAGTTTGATTAAACCAATTGTTGTTTTCTCTAGCTTAAGGAGAGAAAATGTTGATAGAAGCGGGAGCAGGTTTGCTTTTTGCCGCTGTTGGCTCAGGTGTCACTTATGTGTGGCTGAGAAATAATAGTAGTAAAAAATTTGCTTATATGGAATTGGAAGCTCAGGCGAAAGCTCAGGCTATAGAACACGAATCAGAACGGTTGTTGCAAAATGCAACACTCAAGATTAGAGAAAATGAACTTGCCTTGGAGAAAACATTTCAAAATCGCCTTCAAGAGGTCGAAAAGCGAAATCGTTCTTTGATCTTAGAGAGCAAAGAGATCAAAAGAGAGAAGGAGAAACTACAACAGCTTCAATATCAAGTCAGTGAAAAAAATAGTTCTCTAGCAGAGCTCAAAAAGAAGCGAAATGCACAGATCGATGAAGCAATTCTACAAATGCAGAATGTTGCTTCGATGACGGAAGAGGAAGCAAAGATTGAAATACTTGAAAAAGTAGAACTAAAATGTCGCTCAGATATCGCAGGTATTGTCAGAAAATATGAGCAACGAGCCAAAGAAGAAGGCAAAAAGAAAGCCAATTATATTTTGGCTCAGGCAACCACCCGTTATGCTGGTGAGTTTGCTGGTGAACGACTGATCAATCTCGTAACGCTACCTAGTGATGACCACAAAGGACGCATCATTGGCAAAGAGGGGCGCAATATCAAAGCACTCGAAACACTGTTGGGTGTAGATATCGTCATCGATGAAACGCCTGGTGTCATTTTGATCAGCTCCTTCAATCTCTATCGTAGAGCAATTGCTACGAGAGTCATAGAGCTTTTGGTCGAAGATGGACGCATTCATCCTGGTCGTATCGAAGAGATCCATGAAAAGGTAGAGAGTGAGTTTGAACAGAAGATATATGAAGAGGGTGAAAATATTCTGATCGATCTGGGGCTTTTCCCTATGCATGAAGAGTTGATCAAGCTTCTAGGTCGCATGAAATATCGTGCAAGCTATGGACAGAATGCTTTGGCACACACACTTGAAGTTGCCAGACTTGCCTCTGTGATGGCGGCAGAGATGGGTGGTGACGAGAAGCTGGCATTGCGTGCGGGCTTGCTACATGATATCGGAAAGGCATTGACTCAGGATTTTGGTGGCTCTCATGTAGAGCTAGGTGCAGAGTTATGCAAGAAATACAAAGAGCATCCTACTGTGATCAACGCAATCTACGCACATCATGGTCATGCGGAGCCTGATAGTGTAGAGAGTGCTGCGGTTTGTGCTGCAGATGCACTCTCAGCTGCTAGACCAGGTGCTAGAAGAGAGGTGCTGGAAAGTTTCACCAAGAGAGTCAAAGATCTCGAAGAGATAGCACTTAGCAAAGAGGGGGTAGCGCGAGCCTACGCAATCAATGCAGGTAGAGAACTGCGCGTGACAGTTGATGCAGGTCAAATTGGAGACAATGAGGCAGTTATGCTGAGCAAAGAGATTGCAGAAGAGATAGAAGATAGGGTACAATACCCCGGTGAAATAAAAGTGAGCGTGATCAGAGAATCGCGTTCAATCAACTATGCAAGGTAAAAAATAGATGAAGAAATGTACAGAAATAAAAGCGAATGTCCGTATGGAAGAACGCTATGAGGCACTGAGTTTGATGTTTGGAGATTGTCCAGATCTAAAAAAAGAGATAGATAAAGCGATTGTAGAAACAAAGGAAGAGACAGATATGACACCTTTTATCTTTGAAAAAATATCAAATGATCGTCCTGATATACAGGCAATTTATATTGAATTCCAAGAAGATGTTCATCGTTCGGCAGGAGATTTTTTCAATATCATATTGAAAAAGCTCAAAATAGACCATTGCGAGTCGGGCTTATGCTAAGTAAAATCATTACAGGACTTTTGATCCTTGGTTTTGTATCGACATCACAAAGTGGTGCTAGTGAAGCAAAGAAGAATATCAAACAGAAAAATTCTATCGTAGTATTGCAAACCAACCAAGGAAATATTGAGTTGAAGCTTTTTCCAAAAGTAGCACCTCTGGCAGTGGAAAACTTCGTAACACTGACAAAAAAAGGGTATTACAACGGTGTAATATTTCACAGAGTAATCAAAGGCTTTATGATCCAAGGTGGTGATCCTACTGGAACAGGCATGGGTGGAGAGTCTATCTGGCATAAAGATTTTGATAATGAATATGCTCCGAATATAGTTTTTGACAAACCCTATCTGCTAGCCATGGCAAATAGAGGTCCCAATACAAACGGGAGTCAGTTTTTTATTACTACGGCAAAGACACCACATCTCAATGGTGGATACACAATTTTTGGTGAAGTAGTCAAGGGTAAAGATGTCGTTAGAAAAATTGAAAATATTTCTACTTCCAGACCAGGAGACATGCCACTATTTAAGCAAGTGATCAAAAAAGCTTATGTGAAGTAGACGATGGATCTACATCATCTACGACAGGAGCGTCAGAAATGGCTCACTTGGAAGAATATCCTGCCACTACAAGAAGCTATTGCTTCTTTGCCTCAATTGGATGTTCTCAAGATCGGTCTTGGTGATATCGTAGAGATAGATTTCGTGGATATTACAGCAGAGCAGGAGAGAGAGATACTTGATGCTGCGAAGCTGATGAAGCCTTGGCGCAAAGGTCCTTTCCGCATCTCTGAGACGGTAATCGATAGTGAGTGGCAGAGTTTTATCAAATATAACCTTCTCGAACCGCATTTTGATCTCAATGATAAGATTGTTGGAGATATCGGATGCAACAATGCCTATTATCTCTTTCGGATGCAGGAGCAACACCCCAAGAAACTTGTAGGCTTCGACCCCTCTGCCGTTACTTATTCCCAATTTCAATTTATTGACCACTTTATGCAGAGTGATATTGTGTATGAACTTTTGGGTATCGAACATGTAGAATTTTATGAGCATCGATTTGACTTGCTTTTCTGCCTAGGGGTACTCTACCATCGCAGTGATCCTATTGCGATGCTCAAATCACTCTACAGAGGTCTTAACAAGGGTGGTGAGCTGATATTGGATACTTTTATGATCGATGGGGAAGAGGAGATTTGCCTGACACCAAAAGATCGCTATTCAAAGATACCCAACATCTATTTCGTCCCTACGATCAATGCCTTGAAAAATTGGTGTATGCGTGCAGGGTTTGTGAGCGTTGAAATTTTGGCAATGAAAAAAACAGAGCTCAATGAACAGCGCAAGACAGAATGGATAGATTCACAAAGCTTGAATGACTTTCTTGATCCGAACGATAATAGTTTGACTATTGAGGGGTATCCTGCACCCAAAAGAGTCTATATCAAAGCCATTAAAAAAAGTTTTTAAAAAAATTTAATCTTTTTAACCATTAAATTAAGGCACTTTATTGGGCTTTTCTGTCGTGCTATCCGTCATTCACAACATAAAATCAATAAAATACCAGATTAAACTAAAAATTACTTTTATTTTTAAATAAGCTACTTTTTGATATAAACTACTTACGAAAGTCTAAAAGACTATTTTGGCACCTGTATTTATTACAGAATTAACTTTAAAGTGTAGACTAATGAGAATATTAACAGTTGGTATGAATGATGAATATGTCAAAAGACTTGAAAAAGAGTTAGAAGAGTATTTCATCTGCATAGTAGATAATGCGAGAGATCTTTATGATGCAACAAATTTTACGGATTTTAGACATTATGAGTTGGTCATGGTTGTAGATGAAGGAGTTCGATTTTCTCTGGAGCGCTATGTCAATGAAGTCAAAAGAAAAAAGAGTGAAACCAAAATTATTATTTTGACAGCTACTGCCGAAGAGCAGGCAGGGCATTTCTCATTGGGTGTGGACGATGTCATCTACAGTCATTGTGGCGAACCTGACCTTGTCGCAGCTAGAGTATTGGCAAATATGCGACAACTTTTTGGCACAAAAGTAGATGTAGGCAAACTCGTCATCGATATTGCGAATAAAAAGATAGAGTATGATGAGAAGATCGTTTCACTCAATGGCAAGACTTTTGATATTCTTGCTTATCTTGCACTGAGAAAACAACGCGTATTTTCCAAAGATGAGATCATCAATGCACTATGGGAAGAGCCAGAATATGTCAGTGACAATACTGTCGAAGTTGCTATCAACCAGATCAGAAAACGATTGAAGAGTATCCTTGGTTTTCAAGTCATTCATACAGTAAGAAGACGCGGATACAAATTCTCATATTAGGGATAAAATCAGAACAACTGCCAAAGTTAAATATTTAAGAGCAGAGACTTTAGTCTTATAAAACGGGACTAAAGTCCCTACTCCAAGTATCTAAACATTACTCTTAATGATAATTTACCTATAATACCTTCAGCAAATCACATAAAAAGGATAAGAAAATGAATATACAGAAAAAACTTCTCTACATGGCAGGGGCAGCACTCCTCCTAGGCACTACAAGCCTCTTTGCCGCAGATAAATCTGCGGTCAGCATTATGAACAACGCGTACCAATATCTTGAAGCTATGGACAAATATGCCTTTTCTGCAGTAGTCTCAGGAGAGACAAGAGCAGACAAAACCTATAAGCAAAATGTATCTGCCAAGGTGTCACGACCCAATATGTTGCGTGTAGATAGTAGTGGAGAGATCAAAAACAGAACGATTTATCTTGATGATGGTGAATTTACAATGATAGACCACAATCATAACTTTTATGGACAGCTAACAACACCAAAAAGCATTGATGCTGCCCTTGACTTTCTTTTCAGCAAGTTTGATATCAAGTCACCTATATCTTCACTCTTTTACAGTGATATGAGCAATCGTGTCAAGTTCAAGAGAAGTAAATACTTCGGTACTATGGATGTAGCAGGTATCGAGTGTGACTATATAGCACTCAAAACCAAGAGAAGAGAAATCCATCTTTGGATTGCCACAGGAGACAAACCATTGATAAAAACTTATAGTGTGCTCGACATAGGCAGTCAGGGGAGTTCCAGAACGAACACAACAATTAAATGGATAAATAATCCTGATATTACAGAGAGTGATTTCAACTTCAAAGCACCTAAGGGTGCTTCCCAAATATCTATTCTCAGATCAAAATAAAAAAGGATAAATAATGAAAAACATCTATTTAGTTAAATTTGCGATAGTTGCTATAGCCATGGGTCTCTTCTCACCTTCTGTCAGTATCACACCAGAAGCACAAACTGACACTAGATATGGGATGACTACTCCTACGCAGCTGAACATAACACTCCTAAGTCAGGCAGAGGCTCGTAGAGGTGGCGGTAATCGTTCAAGAAATTCCAATCGAAATCGAAATACAAACAGGAATACAAACAGAAACACAAACAGGAATGTAAATCGAAACACAAATCGAAACACAAATGTAAATGTCAATAGGAATGTAAATAAAAATGTCAATGTCAATGTCAATCGTCGTGGTGGTGGTGGCAGATACTACGGCTCTTATCGTGGTAGACCTCTAGTTGCTTTTGCAGCAGGCTTGGCTGTAGGGAGTTTCGTCGTAGCAGCAACGATGCCAACCACTTGTACGACAGTGATTACCAATGGCGTTAGCTATAGAAGATGTGGTAGTACTTACTATCAGCCTTCTTATCAAGGCGATACGGTAGTTTATCAAGTGGTCAACTCTCCTTATTGATAAGAGTGAGCTCTCTGGGTCTATAATTAAGTATAGAATAGGCATGGCAGAGGTCTCCTCTCCCCCGACATATAAATGTGACTAGGAGCAAAATAACAAAATCTATGCCAAAGATCGGTATATTTTTGCTATAGCTTGTTCGGCAATGATCATAGCAGTCACTACAACGATAAATGAAACGATACCATGCAGAGGACCAGAGAAGAGAACATTGGTACCAAAGAAAAAGTTAATAGCTTCTAGAATAACCAGTTTTGAGATAAAGATGATGGCCCAAGCTGAAAGGATTCTCAGCATCTTGGTCTTGAAACCTGTTTTATCACCAAAAAAGTAGTCAGCAGCACGATGTTCAACTATAAGTGCTGTTTGCAGCAGAACTTGAAGTAGTATAGCTGCAAGCAGTGAAATAGAAAAGGATTGGATAAAAACATAATCCCAGTATTGATTAAATAGATTTAGAACTGTTAAGTCAATCAATACAGCAAGAACATATCTAGTAAATATTTGCTGCTTCCTACTGCGTCTTAGATCATCATCAAATTCTAATATATCTATGGGTAACTCTTGTTTTTCTGTGGTCATTTATACGGTCTCCTGATTTAAGGTTTTGGTATCTTCATTGAGCCAAACAATAAAGAGGGTGTATCCCAGCACAAAAATGACAGCTCCAACAAATAGCCCGATGATCCCATAAGCTATCAATCCACCAATCGCACCGATAAAGATGATAGACATCGGTGCTTCAACACCGCGAGCGAGAAGGATGGGCTTGAGTACATTATTCATCAGACCCACGAGGATATTCCATATCAAAAATGCGATAGCTGGTCCCGTATCGGCGACACTAAACATATAGATAGAGAGAGGAATAAGAATAAGCAAAATATCAATCTGTACAATGGCAAGCACTAGGCAGACCAATGCCAATATACCAGCACCAGGAATATCCATAGCTATAAAACCCATTCCTGCCAAGAGTGTTTGTATGACTGCGATACCTAGGATACCATTGACTACGCTGGTGATAGTATCGTGTGAAAGCTTTGTCAGTGCCTCTCCTTTGCTACCAACCAAGCGTGTAAATATCAGCTTGGATGCACGATACCCACTCTCTGCATTGGCGAGAAATACACCAGCGATGACAATCGAAAAGATGAGTATCAAAATGATAAGACTAGCACTGCCTGCTGTCTTGATTAGCCAAATGGCTATTTTTCTGATCTGAGGTTCAAATTCTCCCAGAGTAGCCTTTGGATCAACTGATACCTTTGTCCAAAATGCTGACAGATCTTTGCCGAGAAGAGGCAGATCGGCCACAGATTCAGGCGGCGGAGGAACAGCAAGTGATCCACTTTTTATTCCGCTGGCAAGATCCTGTGTTTCGCTTACCAGGGCACTGCTTAGCATCACTGTCGGAGTAACAAGAAAAATCAACATCAATGCAGTCAACAGTGTAGCTGTCCAGCCATTTCCCAGACCTGTTATTTTCTTCATCCAGAGATAGATAGGATAAGTTGCCACAGCAATGATGACCCCCCAAAGTATGGGACCGAGAAACGGCTTGGAGATATTAAAACATATAGCCACAAGCAGCGCAATTAGACCGATACGAATTGCATTGTCTATAAGTGGATTGCTGCGATGTTGAGCTTGTTGAGTGGTGTCGGTATGGTTCATATTTCTATTCCTTTATTTATAGATAGATCTAATCTTTTTCAAAACTAGTTTTTTTCTCTTCTAGGAGATCCTGCTCTGTGATCCACTGTTTTGCCAAAAGCCGATTCAAGTGGTAAATATGATAGAAAGTATTCATCAAAGTAGTCTCTATCCTTACGACATCTAGATAACTATCACTAGCCTCTATCAGCCGTTCTGATTTTCTCTGCATAAATTTATTCAGAAGTTCCTTATATGGTTTCTTCATATCCAGTATTTTCTCAAAAGCGGTATAGTCATGCTCTTTGAGTCCCTTTTGGGTCAGTATCAACACATCGAGTGTGCTATCGATAGCTTGCCGTATATACTCCTGCGTTGTTTGGCTTGGCTGCCAGTCTATCTCTATAGCTTTGATCACGATTTCTCTGATCTCAGTCTGAAGTGTATAGGCAATGCCTTCGAGCATGGTGTTGGTACTCATCAGGTTTTGCAGGGTCAGACTGTCTCTTTGGGTCAGTGGAAGCCGACGAATTTTCCCAAGATAGATTAGGTTGGCATTTTCAAGGATGCGAACATTTTGATAGAGTGTTTGCATTTTATCTAGTGGGGGATTGTATTTTTCTTGGCTGGCTGCTCTCAAGATAGTGACCATCTCTTCGATCAAATTGATAGAACGAGCAGTTTCATGTCGAACATTGTCAAAAGCAGTAGATGGCATTTCAAGGGCATCTTCATTGAGATATTTTGGAGTGATCATATCTGTTTTCTTCTTTTTCTTTTCTGGTACAAGTTTGATGGCTGCTTTGGCAAACAGCGGCGTGAAGAAGATAAATAGAAATACATTTGCAATATTAAAGAATGTATTGCCGTTGGCAATCTGTCGAGGTACCTCTTGTGCCATTTTTTCAGCTCCTGACAAGCCTTCTGCTATAGGAGAGATGGCGACAGCTATATCAGCTAAATAGCCAATAAAGGGCAG
>QMKU01000013.1 GCA_003646525.1 Campylobacterota bacterium | reverse complement strand
TATCAAGAGTACCGCTGGAACACATTTCTGTGATATTTATGCGGCTTCAAGTGGCAATGCACTCTTCGTCAACTCCGCGATCGATAATCTCCTGCGTGGTGCAAGCTCGCAAGCTCTCGTCGCTGCCAATCTCATGTGCGGATATGATGAAGGCATGGGGATACCTACTATCGCTTATATCCCGTAAGGAATACCAATTAATAGATACTTGGAGTAGGGACTTTAGTCCCGTTTTATGGGACTAAAGTCCCTACTCCTAAATCTTTAACTTTGGTAGTTATTTTAGTTCTATTCCTAAGTAATAAAATAAAAGGCGACCCTAAAATATGGAAAGTGAAGAGCAGAGAGAGATAAAAGAGGGCGCACTTTTTGTTGCTGACTCTCACTATCCCCATCATGGCGATGCTTTTTTGATACTCTTGAAAAAGCTTCAGTCAGGAGAGGTGATCACTCCACAGCTTTTTTTGATGGGGGATAATTTCGATTTGCTCTTCGGATACAATGCTTATGTCCAGACTTTTTCTTCTGAGGCTATTGCGATACTTCAGAAACTTTCCAAGCAGATTGAGCTCTATTATTTTGAAGGAAATCACGACTTTATGCTAAGTAAAATCTTTCCAACTATCAAAGTCTACCCCAGAGAATCCCAGCCTATTATGTTCAACTTAAATGGTCAGAGAGTAGGGCTTTCACACGGTGACAGATATGCTTTGGGATTCACATACGATCTCTACTGTAGACTTCTGAGAAATAGATATTTCATTACGATTTTGCGACCCTTTGGAAAGTGGCTGATTGATAATCGTATTGACAAACTCAAAAAAAAGAAAATCTGTCAAACCATGGAGCAGTTTGAATATAGAGCAGAAAAGATTTTACAATCCTATCATAATGTTGACTTGGTCATAGAGGGGCATTATCATCAGGCGAGAGTGATAGGAAAATATATTTCACTTCCATCGCTTGCTTGTCAGAAGGAGGCAGGGGTGATACACAATGGCAAGCTTGTATTTGAGCCTTTGCTTGGGAGTTCTCTTTAGAGGTAAGATTTCTTAATCCGTTTCAAACTTACTCTTATTCTACCTAGTCTAAATTATTTTTACTATCAAATAAATAGTGTCAAGGTAAATAAGGATATACTAATATTAGTCATAAATTTTGAATGTGACACTATATTTAATACTTATGTCGAAAGTTGTTGAGAACAACAAATCTTATGTAAAGAAGCAAAAGAAGATGGAGATACAAACGATCAAAAAGATGGAAAAAGAGGCTCTTAAGAGCAGTGGGTTTGATTTTATAAGACTTGGTTTTGCGCTCTTTTTTATGGTAGCGGTGCTCACCTATAGTTTTATGAGTACTGGTGGTGTGCCAAATAATGTCTTTTTAGCTGTTGCAGCACTTTTTGGTGCCTATATGGCCATGAATATCGGTGCCAATGATGTCGCAAACAATGTCGGTCCAGCAGTTGGCTCTAAGGCACTTACAATGGGTGGTGCTATCGTCATCGCAGGTATATTCGAAGCAGCTGGTGCATTGATTGCTGGTGGTGATGTGGTTAATACTATTAAAAAAGGTATTATTGATATCAGTGCATTTGGAGACAATACCGATTCATTTATTTGGGCGATGATGGCAGCACTTTTGGCAGCTGCTTTGTGGCTTAACTTTGCAACGATGGCAAAGGCTCCAGTCTCTACTACACACTCTATCGTGGGTGGTGTTATGGGTGCAGGTATTGCAGCAGCTGGCTTTGGTATAGTGGCTTGGGGGACGATGGGTAAGATTGCAGCCTCTTGGATCATTTCTCCGGTGCTCGGTGGTATCATTGCAGCATCTTTTCTTTTTGCCATCAAAAGAACAATGGTTTTCAAAGAGAATAAGATAGAAGCAGCAGTCAAATGGGTTCCTGTCTTTGTGGCTATAATGTCTTGGGCATTTATAACATATCTGACACTCAAAGGTCTCAAGAAAGTTTGGCCAAGTATTGTTGATATTTTGATCTTTCTACCTGATACGAAAAAACCTACCTTTATTGTAGCTGCTATCTTTGGACTGATCGTCGCTGCTATTGTCTATTTCATCATGAGGGCAACTATTACCAAAAAAGCTTCTAGTATTGAGAATAGTCGAGCAGGTATCAATTTGCTCTTTACTGTACCTCTTATCTTTGCTGCGGCACTTTTGAGTTTTGCGCACGGTGCCAATGATGTTGCAAATGCTATCGGACCACTGGCAGCTATCAATGATGCGGTGATGACAGGTGGCATCTCATCCAAAGCAGGGATTCCTCTGTGGGTGATGGCAGTAGGAGCTCTTGGTATCGCTATTGGTCTTGCCCTCTATGGTCCCAAACTTATTAAGACAGTAGGATCTGAGATCACAGAGCTTGATCAGATGAGAGCATTTTCTGTTGCTATGGCAGCCTCTATTACGGTGATCATCGCTTCACAACTTGGTCTTCCTGTCTCTTCTACACATATTGCTGTAGGTGGTATCTTTGGGGTTGGATTTTTGAGAGAGTATCTCGAAGGAAGTGAAATAGTAGATGATATAGCAGTTGAAAAAGAGCATATCATTGATGAAAAGAGACAGCTCAAAGCACTTAGTGCTGAACTTGAGACTCTCGAATCCAAAGAAGAGAAGGTGAAAGCGGATTATGAGAGGATAGTGCATCTCTACAGGATGATCGATGAAGAAGAGCAGCACTTAAAAGAGTCTAAAAAGCAGTTAAAAAGTGCGCAAAAAGTTCAATATGTCAAAAGAGATGCTGTGAAGAAGATCATCGCTGCTTGGGTTATTACTGTCCCTGCTGCTGCTATACTATCTGCAGTGATCTATTTTATGATTAGAGGTATTCTTCTATAATGTTAAGAAAAATATTTTTACCTACTATAATGGTCATATTGGCGTATGGTTTTTGGATTAGTCCGGACTTCAAAGAGATTTCAGCAGGTGTTGCTATTTTCTTGTTTGGTATGCTCTCCCTAGAAGAGGGCTTCAAAGCTTTCTCTGGTGGCATACTGGAGAAGATTTTACAAAAATCTACCGACAAACTTTACAAGAGTATAAGTTTTGGATTTGTAGCAACTGCCATCATGCAGTCAAGTTCCCTAGTCTCCGTTTTAACGATATCATTTATAGGGGCAGGGCTGATAGGTCTCACTCAGGGTATTGGTATTATCCTAGGTGCAAATATTGGTACCACTACTGGTGCATGGCTTATGGCTGGTTTTGGACTGAAGGTAAAGATCTCTGCCTATGCCATGCCTATGCTTATTTTTGGGGTGATACTCGTCTTTCAAAAAAGCAAAAAGCTCAAAGGTATCGGATACATCTTGACTGGACTTGGCTTTTTATTTTTGGGTATCCATTATATGAAAGAGGGGTTTGAGGCATTTAAAGCTACTGTTGATCTCTCTTCTTTTGCAGTTGATGGATTTAAGGGTCTGATGATCTTTATAGGGATAGGAATTCTTGCAACGATCATTATGCAATCGTCTCATGCTACTATCGTTTTGATCTTGGCTGCTTTGGCTGCTGGACAGATCAGTTATGAAAATGCTTTGGCTCTTACAATAGGTGCAAATATTGGTACAACTATTACTGCTATCATTGGATCTTTGAGTTCCAATATAGATGGCAAAAGGCTTGCTGGTGCTCATTTTATCTTTAATGTGGTGACTGCTGTTATTGCTGTTTTGCTTATGAATCAAATCATATACAGCGTTGATATAATAAGTGATTTTTTTGGAATTGCGAGTGACAATCATACACTTAAATTAGCTGTTTTTGATTCCTTATTCAAAATTATGGGTGTCATCATATTTATACCTTTTGTAGATAAACTTGTGAATTTTCTTAAGTCTACACTTAAAGAACATGGCAAGAAGAGCGAAAAAAGCTTTGACAGTGCCAAATACCTCAATGATTCTGTCTTGGAGCTACCAGAAACTGCGATGGCAGCTATCACAAGAGAGACCAAGCATCTCTATGACAATGCATTTGAAATCATCGCACATGGATTAAATTTAAAAAGACACAATATCATTTCATCCAAGGACCTGGATGAAGTAACCCATGAACCATATAGTCAGAGTGCTATAGATATTGATGATTTTTATAACCGTAAGATAAAGGGTATCTATGGTGAAATAATTGACTTTTCTACAAAAGCACAATCCCAAATGCCACCAGAATATATAGTAGTGTTGTATAATTTAAAACTTGCCAACAGGGATATCGTGGAAGCGGTAAAAGATACTGAGCATCTTCAAAAGAATCTTATTAAATACTCAACAAGTTCTAATGAACATATAAGAGGACAATACAATGCGATCAGAAGAGACTTGGCAGACCTTTTGAGAAGTATCAATATTATTGGAACTACCGATGAAGAAGATGTGATTATGGTGTTGCTTTCAAAGGCCAAATTACACACTGAAAGATATGATATCATTGCAAATGGAACACTTGATAATCTGATCAGAAACAATTTGATTAGCAATGAGATGGCAATATCGCTGATGAATGATAGTAATTATGCGTACGGTATCAGTAAAAATCTTATTGCCATGGCAGAAATAATCTTCACAGATAGAAGCAGTGAAGCTGAGAGTTTAAGTGAAGAGATGGCTATGACCAATAGTGATATTGATTCAATTTTGAAAAAAGGGGATAAGTGATGGATATCAAAAAGTTTATTAAGAGTGTTAAGTCTACATTGGGTCTGAAAGGTTTTAATCAAGAGGGAAAGAAGAAGTCTCTGAAAGAACTCTTGAAAAAGCTGAACAGAAGAAAAAAAAGTGTTACTGAATTACTGAAAACATCACTGGACGAAAAGGAAGAAAAAGAGTTGAAAGAAGAACTTGAGATTGTCTCTTTGCAGATTAAAAAAGGAAAAAAAATTCTCTACAAACTTTATGCTAAAAAGTAGAAGATAAAGGAGTTATTCTCTAAATGTTAATCAGTAGTATATACAAAATTCCGATCGTTATACTTTTATTGTCGGGGTCTCTATTTTTTTTGGGTCTATACCCTGACATCAGTACTATCATAGGAGGAGTTGCCCTCTTTCTCATTGGTATGGAGTATATGGAGGGTGGGTTCAAAGCATTTAGTGGCAGTTTTCTTGAGAAGATATTGGAAAAATTTACCAATACAACCCCCAAAGCTATTAGTACTGGTTTTTTTACTACAGCTTTAGTCCAAAGTTCAAGCCTGGTCTCTATAATCATCATATCCTTTTTGTCTGCAGAGTTGATCTCTCTGACCTCGGCTGTTGGTGTGATTTTTGGATCAAATATCGGTACTACAACAACAGCTTGGTTGGTTTCTCTATTTGGCTTGAAAATAAAAATTTCTATCTATGCGATGCCTATGATTATCGTGGGGATATTTATACCGATGTTTCTAAAGGAGAGTAGCTGGAAAGGCATCGCTTCCATATTGATAGGATTGGGCATTATCTTTTTGGGTATTGGATATATGAAAGAGGGGTTTGAAATCCTAAAAGAGGGAATAGATCTTGCTCAGTACGCAATGAGTGGATATGCGGGTATCTTTACTTATGTACTCGTTGGTATCATTGCTACTATAGTTATACAATCTAGTTCTGCCACTATGGCGATCATCATCACCGCATTGGCTACAGGACAAATAGAGTATACCAATGCACTTGCTTTGGCAATTGGTGCCAATCTGGGCACGACTGTGACCGCTGTACTTGCTGCTCTCAAATCCAATGAAAATGGCAAACGACTTGCTGTAGCTCATTTTATTTTCAATATGACAACTGGTATCATTGCGATTGTTTTCATATATCAATTAGCTGAATTGGTGGATTATATAGCTATGATTATTGGCATAGGTATCAAAAATTATACGCTGAAGCTTGCACTGTTTCATACGATTTTCAATGTGATAGGTGTTATAGTTGTTTCTCCTTTTATTGGCACTTTGGTAGCATTTTTGAACAAGCTGTTTGTGTCAAAAAAACAGAGTAAAGGCAAGTCAAAATATCTAGATGATTCTGCATTGGGGCTTCCATCGACAGCACTCTCTGCCGTCATTATGGAGACAAAGCATCTCTATGAAAATGCCTTTGGCATTATTGCACGCGGTCTAAATCTCAAAAAAAAGAATATTCTCTCTTCTATGGATTTGGATGATGTGGTTGCAGATTTGTATACTTCAGATACTATTGATATTGATGATTTTTATAACTATTGGATCAAGGGAATCTACGGTGAAATTATTGATTTTTCTACCAAAGCACAGATAAATATGGCTCCAGAATATGCAGAAGAGCTTTATAAGCTCAAACTTGCAAATAGAGATATTGTTGAGGCGATCAAGGGAACCAAGCATCTACAGAAAAATCTACTCAAATATACATCTGGAAGAAATAGATATATCAAAGAGCAGTATGATGATATCAGAAAAAGTTTGGCTAAATTGCTGAGAAATATTCATACAATTTCCACAAGCAATGAAGAGGATGTAATCATACTACTACTATCCAAGAGTAAGATTCATGCTGAAAGAGATGATATTATTGCCAATGGCACACTCGACCGATTGATCCGAAAGGGTCTCATTAACAATCAAATGGCTACCTCTCTGATGAATGACAGTGATTACGCCTATCGCATTAGTCAAAACCTTATTGCGATGGCAGAAGTACTTTTCATTGATATAGATAGCGACTTGAAAAAACTGCATGTAGATATGGGTATCAGCGACGAAGAGGCTAAATCTATTGTACAGAAAAAGGATCATTCATGAGTATTAAAAAATTTATCGAGAGTGTAAAAGCTTCTTTGAATTTGAATAAGTTTGAACAAAAAGGCAAAAAGAAAGCAATCAAGCGTCTTTTGCAAAAATTAGAATCTAGAAAAGAGATACTTGCTAAAATACATAAGAAAAAGCTAAAGAAAAAGGATTTAAAAGAGCTGAGGGAGGAGCAAGAGATTGTTGATCTGCAGATCAAAAAGGGCAAAAAGCTTTTAGATGAACTTGATGGGTAAATATATATTACTATTGGTATCACTCGGCTTAGGACTCAACGCGGAAATCATAAGGATGGAGGATGGCAGTTGTTATGAACGACAAGGTAAAATAAACTATATCACTCCATGCCCTCGAAAGAAAAATCCCAATCTAAAAAAAGTAGAAGAGCCAATAGGGGTAAGGCAAGCAATAGAAAATGGGCAAGAGGCAGGAAATGGGCAAGAGGCAGGAAAAAGTAAAAAATGTCTCTTTAAGATAGGAGAATTTTCTACAGAATTTTTAGAGCTGAAAGCAGAAGCAGAGAACAGAATTTCTTGTGATGGCTCGCGAGAGTATATCAATATGATGAGCTTGGGATATGATATTTCTCTGAAAAACAATAAGGTTAAAATAGGAGATCTTATTGTTAAAAAAGGCTTGTTTAGATGTAGAGTAGGGCTCTATTATGGGGATTTTATGACTATAGGTTATATGTCAGGAGATCGGTTGATGTGTGATGATTTTATGATCTATCACTCAAGGAGCAGAAGAGGAAGATAGTAGGGCTAGCCTAGAGATTAATATTTTAGGAAATCTCCTAAAACTTTGCTTTGATAAAAAAATCTCTCACATACTCATATCCTGAGTAGAGTGTGAGTGCTACTGCAATCCAAAGGAGTATCTCACCTCCCGGCCACTCCATCAATAAAAACCCTATCGCGATCATCTGGACAACAGTTTTGACTTTTCCTGTCCATGATGCGGCAATATCAATCCCTTGATCGACAGCAGATACTCTGAGTCCCGTGATGAAGAGTTCGCGTGTCAAGATGAAAAAAATTGCCCAGCTAGAAGCACGATCGAGCATCATCAGCCCAAGAAATCCAGCTAGTGTTAACATTTTGTCCGCCAAGGGATCCAAGATCTTCCCCATGGTCGTCACTTGATCAAAGGTTCTAGCGATATAACCATCAAAAAAATCAGTGGCACTCGCAAGGACAAAGATAAAAGTGGCTAAATAATCTAGCCAAGTGTAGTGTATCCCCTGAAGTAGTGAATTGTCACGATCAACAATAAGAAAAAACATTACAGGTGCCAGCATGAGACGAATAAAAGCAAGAACATTAGGGATATTTAAGATTTTTGATTGTGAAAGTTGTGACAAGTTTTTCCTTTGATATGACCTGTGTTTAAAAATAGTAAATATTCTTAAGGAATAGAATAGAAATAACTACCAAAAGTTAAGCGTTTTGGAGCAGGGACTTCAGTCCCGTCTGACGGGACTGAAGTCCCTGCTCCAAGTATCTGTTATTTGGTATTATTAAACTGTAGTTCCTGAGCAGTTTGGCAGAGCCAAACCTGCAATCTATCTAAAGGTAGTACCACCATCTACGATAAGTGTCTGTCCAGTGATCCAACTCGCTTCAGGTGTGCAGAGAAAATAGACAGATCCTGCGATATCTTCTGGAGTACCCATTCGACTGACGGCTGAACGCTTGACTGTTTCAGCCTTGACCTCTTCATAGTTAGTAAAGGCTTTGAGTGCATCAGTATCGATTGGACCGCCTGAGACAGCATTGACACGGATGCCCATTTCACCCAACTCGACAGCTGCATATCGGCTCATCGCTTCAACGGCTGCTTTGTTGGTGCCGTGACCAGCATAATTGTCGATAAAGATGAGATTGCCAGTACTTGACATCGTGACGATCGCACCACCACCGACTTTTTCCATTCGTTTGGCTGCCTCTTGACTCCCTAGCACAAAGGCATTGACTGTAGCCATATAGATATTATTGAGTCCTCTTGGCTTGAGGCGCATAAACTTACCATAACCACCCACCACAGGTCGTCCATAGATCATCGCATTGGAGACAAAAAAGTCTATTCTGTCGAAATCCTCATCAATAGACAAAAAGAGTCCCTTGAACTCTGTAGGCTCCAGAATATTCAATGGATAAGCTTTTGCTTTGACAGCATATTTGCTACTCCAACTCTCTGCAAGTTCATTGGCTATCTCTTCATTGCTATTGTAAGTAAAAGCAACATTAACACCTTCACTTGCAAATTTTTCTGCTATGCCTTTTCCAATTCCCTTGGTCGCTCCCGTGATAACAACGGTTTTCCCTCTCATTTCTGACATATTATGCTCCTACAATTTTATAATTTTTCATCGTCTCTTCAATCTTTTTCATATTGGCACTGCTCGGTGCTACAAGTGGAAGTCTATACTCAAGCGTCTCAATCAATCCTGCAATATACATTGCTGCCTTGATAGGAATAGGGTTGCTTTCGCAAAACATCACTTTGTTAAGAGGATAAAGTTCATCGTTGATCGCTTTGGAAGCAGTGAAATCTCCCTTGAGAGCAGTGTGAACCAATTGACTTTTTATATCAGGCAAGAGATTGGATGTCACAGAGGTGATGCCTCTGCCACCATTGGCGAGAATGGGATAATCGATCGCGTCATCACCGCTGAAGAGATAAAGATTGGGTCGTCTAGAGAGTAGTTCGACCGTACGCTCAATCGATCCAGTAGCCTCTTTGATGCCGAAAATATTGGGTATATCGTCAAAAAGTCTGCAAACAGTATCAGGCAGGATATCCACACCCGTTCTTCCCGGAACATTGTAGAGCATAAATGGAATCTCAACAGCAGATGCAATCGCTTTGTAGTGTTGGTAGAGTCCCTCTTGGCTAGGTTTGTTATAGTAAGGACTGACAGAGAAGAGTGCATCAACACCGCAAGACTCAGCATGTTTGGCGATATCAATCGCTTCATGTGTCGCATTACTTCCTGCTCCAGCAAGTACTTTGGTTGGGGTATTTTTGCAGACTTCTACGGCTATCTCAATACATCTCTTGTGTTCATCATGGCTGAGAGTGGCACTTTCGCCAGTTGTGCCGACGGGACAGACAGCATCAATGCCATTATTGATCTGACGCTGAATCAATCTGGCAAAAACTGCCTCATCAAGTTTACCATTTTTAAAAGGTGTAATCAACGCAGTTGTTGCACCTGTAATTGCATTATTCATCTTTATTCCTACTTTGTTTCAATGTTGGGTTTGTCATCAGCTTTTTTGAGAATCACGGTAGTTGAGTGATTGTTATCAAAATATTTTTTAGCAACTCGGCTGATTTCTTTGACTGTAAGTTTATCCAATTTCTCTTCATATTCAAGTAAAGGTTTGATATTTCCTTTGGATAGATATCCTCCAAAAAGAGACGCGACGCTGCTAGAACTCTCCAAAGAGTAGATAAACTCTGCCTTAGCATTGATCTTGAGTTTGTCTAGCTCTTCCTGCGACACATCACCACCCTTGAGTTTCTCAAGCTCAGAGAGGATCTCTCTCTCGACACTTTCTGCTTCGACACCTGGGTTGCAGAGTGCCATGACCAGAAAGACACCTGGATCTTTGAGTTCCATATTGTAGGCACTGATCATATTGACCATCTGTTTTTCATCGACGAGGTTTTTTTCCAGACGACTGCTCTTGCCTGCGCTGAGAAGTTCACTGATAGCCGAAAGAGCCACCTGATCATCATCTTCATAGTTGGGGATAGCGTAGGTGATCGCTAGTGTATCAACTCTATTATTATCTTTGTGCAAAATAGCGCGTTTGACACCATCATTTTTAGGTTCGACTGCTATCACCTTGGGAATCTTATGTTTATTTGGAATAGAGCCGAAATACTTTTCTGCTTCATCATAAACTATTTCTGGCTTTATGTCACCTGAAACGATCAAGATAGCATTTTCTGGCTGATAATAACGCTGATAAAAATCTCTAATATCATTAATACTCCAAGATTGGATATCCTGCATGAAGCCAATAGGGAGCCAATGATAAGGATGATAAGTATACTGCATATTGAAAATTCTAAAATAGAGATAGCCTAGTGGATTATTGTCTGTTCTCCATCGTCTCTCTTCTGCTACGACATCCCGTTCTTTTTGAAACTCTTCATCCTTGAGCAAAAGATTGTGCATCAATTCACTAAATAGTTCTAGCGTCATCCCCAAGTTTTTGCTAGCAGTTTTGATATAATAGTGTGTCATATCAAAGCCTGTACTGGCATTATTGACACCACCGTGACTCTTGACAATTTTATCAAACTCACCTGATTTATATTTTTTGGTCGCTTTGAAGCTCATGTGCTCAAGCATATGCGCGATACCGCTTTTTCCCATGATCTCGTTACGACTTCCTACCTTGTAGTAGATATCTGTGGTGATGACACCAGAATCATTATCCATGGGAATGACCACCACTTCCATTTTGTTCTTTAGCGTTTTTGTATAATATTTTGGCAATGAATGCGCCATAGTTACTCCTGTTGTGATGCATAATGCAAGTATAATTTTAGTCAATTTCATTCTGTTTCTTCCTCTATTTCCACTCTGACCCAATAGCTTCAGAGATGTGATTGTAATTATCTGCCTTGAGAAGTTCGATCAAGCCTTCATTGATCTCTTTGATGAGCGCAGGACCTCGGTAGATAAGCATGCTATAGATTTGTATCAATGAGGCACCCACCTTGATACGGCGATACGCCTCTTCGGCTGAATCGATTCCACCGACACTAATCAGTAGAGTTTTACCATAAAATACTTCACCTAAAGACCTGAATAGCTGATAACTTTTTTCTGTAAGCAGTGCACCGCTAATACCACCAAAATCTTTGGCTTCTGAAGTCAGGGAGTAATCGATCGTGGTATTGGTGGCGATGATGCCACTAGCACCAGCATCTATCGCTACTCGGCAAATGTCAATCGCATCTTTTGGATCCATATCTGGAGCGATTTTGAGGAGGATTGGCTTCTCTGTGATTTTTCCAGCCATCTCAAAAAGAGCTGAGATGAAAGATTCATTTTGCAAATCTCTCAGACCAGGTGTATTGGGAGAGGAGATATTGATAACGATGTAGCTACCATAATCCTTAAATGTTCTGATAAGTACTTCATAATCATCCAAAGCTTCATTTTCCGGTGTAGCCTTGTTCTTTCCGATATTTATACCAAGAGGATAACCAAAAAAATAGAGCTTTTTCAAGCGCTGAAGCATATAGTCACTTCCTCTATTGTTGAAACCCATGGCATTTTGGATCGATTGATCTTTGATGAGGCGGAAGAGTCTTGGTTTTTCATTCCCGTCTTGAGATTTGGGTGTGACAGTTCCAATCTCAGTAAAGCCAAAACCTAGTGCAGGCATAGGTACAATATACTGCCCATTTTTATCGAAACCAGCACCTAGACCTATTGGGTTGTGAAAAGTTTCTCCCCATATTTTCTGGGTGAGCATAGGGTGTGAGATGAAATTTTCGCTCTTGACATATCGTAGTAGAGGCGTACAGTGTGCAAGCGTTCTGAGTCCAAACCCAGCTAAAGCATGTGCTGTTTCTGGATCGAATTTAAAGAGTATTTTTTTGATATTTGTATAGGATAATAGTGACAAGGAGTGCTCCCGAAATTAAGTAGAGTATTATAGCCAAAAAAGATTA
>QMKU01000012.1 GCA_003646525.1 Campylobacterota bacterium | reverse complement strand
AAATGATAAAAAATATTAAAATTAATAAAGTCTTTATGCGAAAACTTGATAGTAATCAACTAGAATATGAACTAACTCATAAAAGTGAGTTTAGAGGATGAGTAATGTCTTGATTGTAGAGAGTGAAAATGATAAATTTTTTATCGAAGCATTAATTACTAATATATCTGCAAATATTGAAATTGGTCAACCTATCTGTGCTATTGATGAGTATGAGTGCCTAGGTGGTATGAGTAATCTTGAAGAGAGATTACGAGCTTTGACACATCGTATCATCAAAGGCGAAATAGATAGAGTAGGTATTATATTTGATGCTGACGCTGTGGGTATAGAAGAAAGAACCGATCAAATTCAAGAAAAAATAGATTTGATAGTAGCTGAACTGCCAGAAGAGTCTAATAAAGTGAAGTTTTTTATCTATATTCAAAATAGTGAGGGACATGGAGAGTTAGAAACAGTTTTAAAAGCCATTAAATCTGAAGATGCAATAGTAGCCGATTGCTTAGAATCTTGGCAAGAGTGTTTACCTGATAATAAAAAGTTAAGCTCAAAAGAGTTTGATAAATTTTGGATACAGATATATCAAAGATATGATTGTTGTACTAAAAAAGAACAAAAACAAGCAGGTTTAAAATGTAACAATGAAGTTTCACTCAAAGAAAAAGCCATATGGAACTTTGACAATAAGATATTAAACGACTTAAAAAAATTCTTAAATGAACTAGGAGATGAATAAATGACAATACTACCAGCAATCGACCTAAAAGATGGCAAAGCTGTACGACTTAGCAAAGGCATAATGGAATCTGCCAAGATATATAGTGATGAGCCGTGGCAAGTAGCGAAACGATTTGAGGAGTTGGGGAGCGAGTGGCTACACTTGGTAGATCTCAATGGAGCCTTTGCTGGGAAACCTGAAAACCTAGAGCAGATTAAGAAAATCAGAGAAAACTGCAACCTCAAGATGGAGCTAGGTGGTGGTATCCGTGATGAGGAGACTATCAAAATGTATCTTGATCTTGGTGTAGATCGCCTGATACTTGGATCTGTAGCAGTCAAAGATCCAGAGTTTGTCAAAACTATGGCAGCTAAGTACCCTATAGTAGTTGGTATCGATGCTATCGATGGTATGGTTGCCGTAGAGGGCTGGGCAGAGATGAGTGAGATGAGAGCTACTGATCTTGCTAGAGAGTTTGCTGATGCTGGGGTGGAGGCTATCATCTGTACTGATGTGGGTAGAGATGGGATGCTCTCTGGTGTCAATGTTGACTTTACTATGGAGATCGCTAAAGCCTGCGGTTTGGACACGATTGCCAGTGGTGGGTTGAAAGATATAGGTGACATTCACAAATTGATCGATGCCGGCGCTTATGGGACGATTATAGGCAAAGCATTCTATGAAGGGACGCTTGACCTTCAAAAAGCATTTGAGATAGCAAAGCAACAATGAATGCAGAATAATTATCAGGAACTCACTCTCACGCTTGAAGAGCAGTATACCGAATTTATCGCAGATTTTGTTGCGAATATCTTTGGTGATACTGTTGAGATCGGTAGAGAGACTATCATCATACGAAGCGAAAATAATCTGCTCTATGTTCAACAAGCGGTCGAAGCACTCATTGCTACGCTAGGGGACGATATCAAGGTCGACTTCAAGATTGAAGAGAAACAAAATATCGACTGGATCAAACAGTATCAGGACTCCATAGAGCCTATCGAAGCTTCTCGATTTTATATTTACCCTAGTTGGTTCAAACCCAAAGAGGGGAAGATAAATATTAAAATCGATCCAGCACTTGCCTTTGGATCTGGGCACCACGCGACAACTTTTAGTTGTTTGGAAGTGATCTCAGATCAGATCAAAGGTGGTGAACTCGTGATCGATGTAGGATGTGGTAGCGGTATTTTGGGGTTGGCATGCACCAAACTTGGAGCACTCGTAGATCTCTGCGATACCGATCCGCTCTCTGTCAAAAGTACAGAAGAGAATTTTGCGCTCAACAAGGTAGATTATCACCAACTTTGGGAAGGATCAGCTAACAAAGCGGAGGGAACCTATGATGTTGTAATCGCCAACATTATTGCAGATGTACTTCGTTTTATTGCTCTGGACTTAAAGAAGGTAACTAAACTAGGAGGCACTTTGATCCTTTCGGGAATTTTAGATACAAAAGAAGCACTGGTTCTCTCTTCATTTGAAGCATTGACCCTCATAGACAAAAAACAAAAAGATGAATGGATCACATTGATCTATACAAAGGACACAAATGGATAACCCCAAAAACGACAACAACGGAAATAACAACAATAATAATTTCTTCAACAACAACCCCCTGCTTGCCTTCGCGCTCTTCTCTATTATAATCATCCTGATCTTCAAAGCTATGGTGGGCGATGGAGACAATTTAGGAAACATGGTCAACAATAATGATCGAGCTTCTCAAACCAAGCAGGTCGCTTACTCTGATGTCAAGACACTTATCAGGGATGGCAAGATCTCTACAGTCAAGCTCACACCATCAGCGATCGAAGCTATTAGTAATGATGATGGCAAAAGGGTACGCTACATTGCGCAGAATGTTCCGACAATCGACAAAGATCTCATTCCTCTGCTTGAAGCAAAAAATATCAAATATGAAGGGATGATGGGCAATGGATGGCTCTCTGAACTCATTAGTATGATGCTTCCTATCCTCATCTTTTTTGCTATTTGGATCTTTCTTGCCAAGCGTATGCAAAAAGGCATGGGCGGTGGAATCTTGGGTGTCGGCAAGGCAGGCAAAATGATCAATGCCGAAAAACCTGAAACCCGTTTTGATGATGTCGCTGGTGTGGAAGAGGCAAAAGAGGAGGTCAAAGAGATCGTTGATTTTCTAAAATACCCTGAACGATACATGGAGTTAGGTGCCAAGATACCCAAAGGAGTACTTTTGGTGGGCCCTCCAGGTACTGGTAAAACACTACTTGCCAAAGCAGTAGCAGGAGAAGCTTCTGTACCTTTCTTCTCGGTAACTGGCTCAAGCTTTATTGAAATGTTTGTCGGTGTGGGTGCGAGTCGCGTCAGAGATCTCTTTGAGCAAGCCAAAAAAGAGGCTCCCTCTATCATATTCATTGACGAGATTGATGCGATAGGAAAAAGTCGTGCATCAGGAGCCAATATGGGTGGAAATGATGAAAGAGAACAGACACTCAATCAGCTACTTGCAGAGATGGACGGTTTCGGAAACAGCACACCCGTCATCGTCCTTGCAGCCACCAACAGACCTGAGATCCTCGATGCCGCGCTCCTGAGAGCTGGTCGATTTGACAGACAGGTGCTTGTAGATAAACCAGACTACGAGGGAAGACTTAAGATTCTCAAGGTTCACAGTAAAGATGTCAAGCTCTCAGATAAAATTGATATGGCGATCATTGCCAAATCTACGGCAGGACTTGCTGGTGCTGACCTCGCTAACATTATCAATGAGGGAGCTCTTCTCGCTGGTCGGCTAAACAAAAAAGAGATCGAGCAGTCCGACTTGATGGAAGCAATCGAAAGAGCCTTTGTCGGTCTGGAAAAGAAAAACCGTAAGATCAATGAACTCGAAAAGAAAATCGTCTCCTATCATGAAAGTGGTCATGCACTTATGGCAGAACTCACCAAGGGTGCCACGCGTGTCACCAAAGTATCGATCATCCCCCGTGGGCTCGGTGCATTGGGCTATACACTGCATCTTCCAGATGAAGAGAACCGCTTCCTCAAGCAAAAACATGAGCTCCTCGCAGAGATCAATGTACTTCTAGGTGGGCGAGCAGCAGAAGAGCTCTTCATCGGCGATATCTCTACGGGTGCAGGCAATGACTTGCAACGCGCAACGGCTATCATCAAAGATATGATTTCGGTCTATGGAATGAGTGATGTTGCAGGGCTAATGGTATTGGAAAAATCACAAAACAGTTTCATCGGCGGAGGAATGATATCCAAGGACTATAGTGAGAAGATGGCGGAACAGATCGACGAATCTGTCAAATCACAATTGGATGAGCACTATATCCATGTCAAAAAAACACTCAGCGAATATGGTGGTGCGATCGAAAATATGGCGCAAGTTCTACTTGAGGTTGAAGTCATCGAAGGTGACAAAGTGCGCAAAGTAATCGAAGATTTTGAAGTAGAAAACAACATGCCAAGCCGTCTTGCACACAAGAAAATAGTGGCGCAGGAGCATGAAACAGCAAAAAATCGTTTATAGACAGCCTCTCCGTTAGAGTACCTTTAGTGCAGAATCGATGATACTGCACTTGCAATCTACTCTTTTTTTCACTATAATATAAAAAATATAAAGGAGAGAATATGATTTATGTGATTAATCATGCCAACAAACAATTTACCAAAGTAGCGTCTACTCTCCTTCTATTACTCTCACTTTAATCGTTCATACGATTTATATTTCACAACACTTTTTTTCACACAAGCGTAACACATAAAAGGCAATAGAATGAACAAAGAAATTATTACTATATTTGACACTACACTGAGAGACGGGGAGCAGAGTCCTGGGGCTTCGATGAATACAGAAGAGAAAGTTCAAATCGCGACACAGTTAGAGCGCTTGGGTGTTGATGTCATCGAAGCAGGTTTCGCCGCAGCAAGCCCTGGAGACTTTGATGCCATCAGCAAGATTTCACAACGAGTCAGCAACTCTACAGTTTGCTCATTGGCAAGAGCCATAGACTCTGATATCAAGTCAGCCGGTGAGGCTATCAAGCAGGCAAAAATGAGGCGAATCCATACCTTTATCGCCACAAGCGTCATCCATATGGAACATAAACTCAAAATGACTCCTGATGAAGTGATCAAACGAGCAGTCAGAGCTGTCGAATATGCTCGCACTTTTGTAGACGATGTGGAGTTCAGTTGCGAAGATGCTGGCAGATCTGATATGGTATTTCTCAAAGAGATTACTGATGCCGTCATAGAAGCAGGTGCAAGCACTATCAACCTCCCCGATACAGTCGGTTTCAGATTGCCTCAAGAGATTGGTGCCATGGTCAGAGAGATGAGTAGCTACACAAAAGGAAGGGCGATCATCTCTGTACATAACCATAATGATTTGGGCTTGGCAGTTGCCAATTCACTAGAGAGTATTAGCAATGGTGCCCGTCAAGTCGAATGTACGATCAATGGTTTGGGTGAACGGGCAGGCAATGCAGCACTTGAAGAGATCGTCATGGCGCTAAAAGTCAGATCAGATATCTTTAGAGACTTCCAAACCAATATTAACACCAAAGAGATTTACCCTAGCAGTCGATTAATTGCCAATATTACCGGTATCGAACCACAACCCAACAAAGCGATCGTCGGCAAAAATGCTTTTGCTCATGAGAGCGGTATCCACCAAGATGGTATGTTGAAAAACAAATCTACCTATGAAATCATCAGTCCTAAAGATATTGGCTTGGATATGGAAGATACTTTGGTATTGGGCAAACATTCAGGTCGTTCCGCCTTTAAAGATAAATTGTCCAAACTTGGTTTTAGTATCAAGGAAGATGAAATCAACAGTGCTTTTAAGCGATTTAAAGAGTTGGCAGACAAGAAAAAAGAGATTTATGATGATGATATCCGTGCCCTCGTCACTAGTCAAATGACAAATATACCCAAAGCCTATGAATTGATCAGTCTACAATTGATGGATTGTAGCAATGGAGTCCCTAGTGCTGCAGTTACGATCAGTAACAATGGCAAAGAGATCACAGATGCAGGTATCGGTGATGGTACGATCGATGCGATCTTCAAGACAATCGACCGCATCTCTGGATATCAAGGTGTACTGATGGAATACAAAGTCAAATCCGTCTCCAAAGGCAAAGATGCCCTCGCCAATGTCACCGTCAAAGTCAACTTCAACGACAATGAACCTGCGATTATCGGTCACGGCTTAAGTCTCGATACGATGCTCGCATCTGCCAGAGCTTATACCGGTGCGTTAAATAGTTATTTGAGTATGAAGGGGATGTTGAAGTTTCGACATACGGATAGTAGGGAGACTATTTAAGAGGTTCCGAATAATAAATCTACCCATCTTGGCAATGCCAATGAAATAAGGATTTTGTAGGTTTGGTATCACCAAACAATCAATGCCATATTGACTATGTGTGTTGTTTGGCGGTGCCAAATCTACGGCATAAAAAGCTTCTCTCGTTTGTACCATCTTGGTGGGAATGTATAACAGATGGTATATTTGTTCTTGGGAAGTTCCTTAAACTTCTGATTGGAAACTTAAAACAGTTTCAGAACGATCAAACCTATTATAAGTGCCACCACAACATTAATAACTTTCAACCATATAAAAACTTTGGTGGATACAGCCAAAAGAGGCAAACTACCATGACCATCTTGGGATATTGAACTAGCAAGCAAAACAGCAAAGGGAACTAAACCTTGTGCATACATGGTTACAAATATCATGTGAGGACCCGACTCAGGGATAATACCTAGCATTGTTGCTAGTGTTAAAACTGTGACTGTATTCTCTTGAAGCCATTGCGAAATATCGAGATAATTCTCCATATAGTGCACCACCAACAATGCCCCTAGCGTCCAAAGGAAAACTCTCAATAGATGTTTCTTAATAACATGTTCATAGAGATGTTTTTCTAAAAAATGGTCGGGTACAGTAATAATGATAAAAAGTGATACCAAAGAACCTATGGTGAAAGTAATTTTTTTCCAGTTCCAAACCTCTGGTCCCAATTGAGAAAAAAATATTGCCATAAGAAAAACACTAAAAATGGTTATCAAAAAGGCTCTGGGGAATATCATCTCTTTTAACTGTTTTGTAATTGTATGTTGTGAAAAACAGTGACAATGCTCCTGCTTATGCACCTCAAATTCATGGTCTAAATCTGTCATAAAATATCGCTTATTTCTAAAAAGCATATCAACGACAAAAGCAACTATAATGGCTAAGAAAAAGAGAATAACATTTATCCAAATTGCTGATCGGGGGAACATACTAAACATCACAAATGCTTCATCTCCACTCGTCGCAATCATAACAGCAACCAAAGCACCAAAAGTCACCACCCCATGAGAGTAGAGTGAAACTACCGTAAATGCACCCAAACAACCTGGCATAACCCCTAAAAATGCCACCAAAATATATTGTCCCAAACGATTCTTTTTTAGCCTGTTTTGCCATGTACCTTGCGTCTGTACATTGACATATTCGATCAAAAGCATCATCATTAAAACAAAACTTGTTATCATGATACTGTGCTTAATAACACTTAGTAGTAACATTGTCCTCTCCTATTTTTTCATTAGCATATCTATCAACTTCCCTTGCAAAACAGCAAAGATAATAATATAAATATTGATAATAACTGTAAAGACTATCCCAAAAATATCAATCATAAAAGGCAATAGCGGTAGCTTAACGGCCCGAGCATAGATAAACGAGGCAATCAATCCATCTTTTAGTCCATGCTTTCTCATATCATCAAGCATGCCATACCACGCATACATGGGACCATGGCTTAGAATGCCGCCTATGATAGTATAAATAAGACCTTTTTTCCCGCTATCTTCTCCAAAATATTTCATTATCTGTTTGGGTTTCAAAAAATAATTTATCATCGTTGTCAAGATAATGATAAATAGAAATATCGGCAATAATCCCCACAGGATATATAGAAACTTTTGAAATCCTAATAGGCTATTGGCAAAATCAATAATAGATAATAAAGCATAGAGAGTTACAACAAAGATTAAAAACTTTACTCCTTTAAATTCTAACTTTTTCATACAAATAGCCTTGTGGTTATAACAGCCAAATAGGAGACGATAATGGTACTTAAAAGAGTTAAGATATTTCTGTAGCTTGTGAATTTCAAACCAAAAACACTCACCTCGGCAGGAAGTTGAACGAAACCCAAAGTAACCCAAGCCAGTATAAAAGTGCTTAGAGCATAGACCGATACCCCTTGACTCTGTAAACCCTCTGCGATCACATAAGAGATAGCACCATTTCCTGAAGATACTGCACCTGCAAATGTACCTACAATAATGTCAGAAAAGGCACTGTATCCAAATAGAGTAGATAGCATATCAGCCGTCACATAAGTTTGAAAAAGTCCAATAAGTCCAACTACAGCTATAATCATGGGTAAAATTGAGATAAAACTTATGGTGGATGCGATGAAAGCTTTTTTTAAACTTGGTTTTTTATCTTTTAGCAAAAAGTTTGCCTAAAAAGATACGATTGTTTACTTTGCCTCGACCTGCACCCAAGCTATCTCCTTGACCGTTTTCATTTCCTCGATTTCTCATCATTTTTTCCTTTAGTTAATTAGTTTTTCTATATCCTTGGGATAGTATAAATCAAAACATTGTAAACCTAAAGTGCAAGAATCCTAAAATCTCTTCTATATCTTTCACCACCTCTTCCATTATCTCACCCTCTCGTGTCCCTGCAAAGAGTCGTGCCATAATGTATCCGTTCATCAGTCCGATGGTCACTCTGCCATCACTTTTTTCATACACAGCGATACTTAGGGGCATCTTGGCAGCCATAAATTTACTGCCATCATCTCCTAGCATCACGCCTGAGAGTTTACCATTGCAAAATTTGATGATTTTGACTTTTCCTACATCTTGACCGCCATTATTCAAAACCTCTTTTTGTTGGTCAATCACATCTGTGACATGCCATCCCTCTTGTTTGTTGATACGCGTTTTAATTACTCTTACTGTTTTGTCAAAATCATAAGGGACACTAACTTCTTTAAAAAACATCGTAGGAGCTGCTACTTTTAAAGCAAATCCTAATACAAATAGGCTCATTACAAAACCTAAAATCAACCCAACTAAAATATTTTTTTTATCTATCATTACTCTTCCTCTTCTATACAAATTTTTTCTAATTGACACTCTTGGATGGTTCTATAGGTAACAAAACCTATCACGACTGTAGTTAAAATAATTAAAATAATTGATCCAATATAGGTTAGCGTTGTTCTCAATGCCATGTGCATGAGTAGCGTAGCAATGGTGATGGCTGCTAGGGGAAAAGTATATGCCCACCATGAGATAAAAAACTGTTTGGCATCAAACATACGCACCATAAAGAGTAGTAAAAATAGCGTAAAAAGTGCTATAAAATATAAAAACATACTCAACATATCTATGCTACCATTGCTCATACGAAAATAACTCACAAACCCTATTGCAGGAGGTGCAATAAGTATAAAGAGTGTCGGTACTAACTTCTTGGCCAAAGGGTGATGAAAAACTATTCTGTACATCATAATGGTAAAAAGGACTATCCAAAAGAACATTCCCAAAGCAAAGAAAAAAAGTGATACCCAAATAGGAGCAGCCTCCACCCCAATGACAGGTACAAGCACATTTCCCACAATAGGGATAAACCAAGCAGGATTACTATGTACTACTTTGAAATCATTGTGAATCCAGTAGCGAATAATGATAAGTGTAAAAGCTAACTGTAACGGTGTTCCTATATACCACAAGAGTATAGAGATGGTCGGTGCAAAGTCATAATAGGCAATCGAAACTAGCAAAAAACTAATCGAAATTGCAGCCATAAATGAGCTTTTTATTGGGTGATTAAACTCTTTTTTGACAGCTTCAGGGTAGAGTAAGCACTTGAACATATAGGCAGTGAATATACCTAAAAACAAAATGGTGTCTACAAAGAGTAGAGTCCCATAAATCCAATAAGGCATATCAATCAAATGATACGCCTTAGCAAATACTATTGATAAACCAGAGAGACCCATAACAATAGCAAAAAGCTGTACGGGGAAATGCTCTAGGGAGCGTTTATTGAGTTCCATTTTTATCTCCTAATATTTTCTAACTAAGGTATAACAGGGGGAGTAATCTCCTCCCCTAAAAGAGCATAACTCTTACCAATTCTAGCCACAGGATTAAACTCTATAGTCAATCTCTCTCTATTGGTAATATTCTCATCTTCAACATAAATATGCTTGACATTTAATATAAGTGGAATAGTTGAACCACCACCCAAATCTATCTCTTGGTTAAAATCACAAAAGTAAACACAGGGTACACCCTCTATAGCAGGCGGATACTCATCAAACATCTTAGCTGTTTTTATATCAAAAAGTTCAGCTTCACTTACCTCTTTGTCTAGCCCCTTTGAACTAAAGTGCATTTTTTCTAAATTCTGCTCATCTACCATACAGATAGTACATTTTTTGGTTTTTCTAATATTTGCCAAGGTGTCTTTGGGTGTGCCGTCTGCTTTGTGTCCTACCGAGATAAGCACTGAAGCAGGTTCACTAGATAATCCTATAAAATAAGAGAATGGTGCAATATTTATCACACCATTATCCTCTGTAACTACCCAAGCGATTGGTCGTGGTATAATCGTTTGAGCCATCAATTTATACTGCTCATTTATTGTTCTGTTGTTTTCTAAATCAAATATCATTTTTTTCCTTCAAATTATGTTGGTATTTTCTAAAAAGCAGTGCAACCATAATCGTTCCCACTGCCATAATATTACAGATAACAAAAGTCTCATTGAGACCTATGCTATCACCCAAGTAGCCTATACCCAAAACGATAATAGAGCTAACACCAAAGTTTATAGCCATATAGATACTGTTCATGAATGTGGGCATATGTGAGTTGGTATCTTGCACAAATGCAATCAAAACAGGAGTCGCAGCAAAGAGGAAAAATCCTAAAATTCCTAATATAAACATATTTTGATAATAGATAAAAAGTCCCATAAAGATGGTTGACCCTGTAGCTGTCAAGAGTAGCGTTTGGTATCGTCCTATTTTATCTGAAATATTTCCTGCCAAAAATACCCCAACCACCCCTGAAAATTGCAATATAGAGAGAGCGATCCCTGCATACCACAAAGACTCTCCATTTTGAACAAGATAGATAGGTAGATAGAGTGTGAGTGAACTTTTCATGGCTGATTGAAAAACTACAAAAAGCCCAATGGTTATAAAAAAACCTTTATACTTGATAAGCAATGCCTTGGTATCGCCCTTTTCCCTCTTTTTTGCTTTGACATGGGTCTCAAAATCTCTTAATTTATAATACAAAATCAGAGATGCGATAATCCCGATAGGCATAAGTTTATAAACCCCTTCAAGCCCCCACCATGATACAGCTGCTGTAACCAAAAGTGGGCCAAGGGTACGAGCGAACTCACCTCCGACCATATAGTAACTCATCCCTGTACCTGTTCTATCTCCAGATGCCATCTTGATCATGGTCGGAGATGGTATATGAAAAAGTGCTGAGGAGATACCTGCTACTAATAACAGTATAACAAGAGTGGTATAAGATGGAGCAAGTCCAATCAAACTCATACTGATAGCAGTAATAGCAGGGGTTAAAATCACAAAATATTTAACATCTCTCTTTTCTGCTACTAGTCCAAGCAGTGGATTTAAAAGTGCTGGAATTCGTCTAATGACATCAAGCAGTGCCACCATAGAGAGACTAAGTCCTAGTTTCTCTATGATAAGTGGTAAAAGTGGAGCTAAAAATGCTGAAAAAATGTCATGTGCAAAGTGAGCAAATGAGATGATTAACACTTTACTTTTTATAAATTGCTTATTCATATTTCTCTTTTTATATATTTCAATCGTTCCCAATACATAGTTTCTAATGATAATAATCATTACAAACTATGATATATGATACTTTACTCCTACTATGCTTAAATAAGAGTAAAATTATCTGATTTATATAGTATAATTTGAATTTATTCACTATGTTTCATATGCTTTTTGTAGTCAAAGCTAATAAAATAGGGATTGTTATGCTACAATAAATCTATGAAAAAAATACTTTTAATAATAGCCATTCCATATTTTTTATTGGCAGGATTCAAGTTCCAAATCTCCAAAATCCCAACAAAAATTGCAAAAGAGATGATCAAAAAGGGTTCTTGGAGAGAGGGTTGTCCCGTAGAATTGTATGACCTTAGATATATCGAGATGAGCTATTGGGACTTTAAGGGCAAAAGGCAAACTGGTAAAATGGTAGTACACAAATCGGTTGCAAATGATGTAGTTGAGATATTTGGAGATCTATATAGCTCACGATACCCTATCAATCAGATGAGACTCATCGAAGACTATAATGCTAGTGATTTTCAATCTATAGAAGCGGACAATACCTCTGCATTTAATTGCAGGAGAGCCACAGGAAGCAAAAAATGGTCAAATCACTCTTATGGCAAAGCGATAGATATAAACCCTATAGAAAATCCATATATATCAAAGAGCGGACACATAAGCCATAAAAAATCTCTACCTTATAGAAAGAGAATCCATAGAGACAAAAAAGCATCAAGTCGAGCTATTATCAGAAGAGATAGTCGCATCACGAGATTATTTAAAGCCAAAGGGTGGAAATGGGGTGGAGATTGGCGCACCATCAAGGATTATCAACACTTTGAAAAATCAGTCAAAAATAGATCTATAGGTAGTCCAAAGCCAAAATATATACCTCTAAAGCATAAGAAACCAGCAGAAGCCACTTCACAGAACCTATACTAAGAAATAGCGACTTGGAGTAGGGACTTTGAGTGATTTGACTTTTATTTTGGCATCCTTCATAAGTAGTTTACACTTTAAGCTTATTGGAGTTCGTAGGTGTGACCGTGTCACACGAGCAAATCATCACTTGTGCGACATGGTCGCACCTACAACATTGTAAACTACCTTT
>QMKU01000011.1 GCA_003646525.1 Campylobacterota bacterium | reverse complement strand
TAACCCAACTTCATCATCCCAACCCCAAAAAAACCACTAAAATCACCAAAAAACCCAATAATAAAAATCTAAACCCCCATAAATAGGCACTTCACTCCAAATAATATCCTTTGTGGTACCCGAATATAATATCAACTATTGACATTACCTCCATAATATGCTATAGTTTCGTATGTATATAATAAAAACCCAATCGAAAAGTAAAAAAAATAGCAATGATAAATATTACACCTATAGATTAATGGAATCTCTTAGAGTAGGTGATAAAGTCAAAAAGATAACTCTGCTTAATCTAGGAAGTGACTTTGGTGTAGAGAAGAGAGATTGGAAGATATTATCTGATAGGGTAGATGATATTCTCAACCAAACACCCAGCCTCTTTGAGATGGATAAAACATTGGAGTCTCTAGCACAACAGTATGCTGTTAAAATAATAGCATCTAAAGCAAAAGTAATCAATATCACTAAAGAGGGTGATGATGCAAGTAGTGGTGAGAATAAAAGTAAAGACAATGAAGATAAATATAAAGAGATAGATACCACAACAGTTAAAAATAGTGATGTTAAGAGTATAGGTGTAGAGAATATACTCTATGAGACTATAAAAGAGTTAGAGTTAGTAGATAAGTTCAAAGAGCTAGGATTAACAAATATACAAATCAATAGTGCCATAGGCACACTCATAGCCAAAGCCACAAAACCTAGTAGTGAAGCAAAAGCCCATAAGTGGCTCTGTAGTAAATCTGCTATTAATGAACTCATAGGGTGTGACTATAATAAAATCTCATCAAATAGTATCTATAGAATATCTGATAAGCTCTATGCAAACAGAGAAGAGATAGAAGAGCATCTATATGCCAAACAAAAAGAGATATTTAACTATAAAGAGACTATTACCCTCTATGACTTGACTAACACTTACTTTGAGGGTAGTGCCAAAGGTGTAGAGAGAGCCAAAAGAGGTAGAAGTAAAGAGAAAAGAAGTGATGCTCCTATTATAACTCTAGGGGTGATGTTAGATAGTAGTGGGTTTGTCAGAAAAAGTGAGATATTTGATGGTAATGTTAGTGAGGGCAAGACATTTCAAGAGATGTTGGATAAACTCAAAGTTCCTGCTAAAGATAAAAACCTCATAAACACTATACCTTCATTAGTAGTGGTGGACGCAGGTATCGCCACACAAGCCAATATAGACTATTTAGTCGCTAATGGGTATGAGTATATTGTAGTGAGTAGAAAAAGAGATAAATCATTTGATGAGACAAAAGCTAAACCAGTCAAACTAAACAATAAAGATGAAGTGATAGTAAGAGCCCAAAAGGTTATCAATAAAGAGACAGGAGAGATAGAGCTATTTGTACACTCACAAGATAGAGAACTCAAAGAGGCTGCTATGCAAAAGAGAGTACAGGATCTGTTTTTAGAGAAACTTCAATATCTCAAAGATGGATTAGTCATCAAAGGAAGAACTAAATCATATGAGAAGGTATTAGAGTCTATAGGTAGGCATAAAGGTAAATATCCAGCAATATCTCAATACTATAGCATTATCACCACTAAAGACCCCGATGGTGATAATGCTATAGATATAGTATGGAGTGAGAAGAAGTCACTAGATAATAAGTCTAGTATCAACGGTGTCTATTGTCTAAGATCAAACAGTACCATAATGGATGAGCAGACTATGTGGAAAACATATACAACACTCACTGATTTAGAAGCAGTATTCAAAAGTCTCAAATCAGAATTAGGACTAAGACCTATCTTTCATCAAACACAATCAAGAGTAGATGGACATCTCTTTATTACATTATTAGCTTATAGTATCATTCATACTATCAGATACAAACTTAAAAGAAAAGATATTCATCACAGTTGGAGTACGATAAGAGAGATATTATCTAGTCAAGTGAGAGTTACTACAAGTATGAAATGTAGAGATGGCTCAATACTCTATATTAGACAAAGTGCAGAACCGACACAAGAAGAAAAAAAGATATATGATGCATTAGGGATAAATCATCAAGCAGGGGAGGTAACGCATACTTATGTATAGATCAATAGATGTGGTGCAGGTAAATTGGTTTTAAAGTATTGATTGAAGTGTGGAGGGGGTTTGGGGGTTGTTGAATGATGAAGTTGGGTTAACGAGATATACTTCGAGAAGTCCAAATCTAGTTTTTGCACACCATACCTGCCAAAGTTATATGGGATAATCTCATCTAGATCTTTGACCTCTTGTGGTTCAGAGATTACGGTAGTTTCAAAATCCATCTCTTTGGGTTTGAAGTTAAATGTACCTTTGTAGAGTGACAAATAGTTGAAGTTTTCATAAAGAGTAGTTGCCCAGTTGAGAATAGTGAGTAGATAGTACTCTTTGACCAAAGGCAAAACTTTTTTGAGTTCATTGACTAGGTTGCTGGCTGTATTTCCTGTCGAGACTTCATCATCGACTAACACAACTCGCTTTATCTTGCCTAACATCTCTTTGAGTTTAGAATCTTTTGGCTCATAAAATATATGGCTAGGTGCGTGACAATGCTCTTCAAAAAATGAGAAAAAAATCTTTTGAGAAGTTTGAAATCGTGTAGAGTGAATATAAAAACTATTAGATAAATTAGCTTCCTCAAAAACCCCTTGACCCAAAGCAGTTGCCGTTTCAGCAAAACCGATAAAGAGCGTAGGCTCATCAGATGATGGGACGAGAGAAGCTAATTGTTGGAAAGTCTCTTGCATAGTAGAGGGCTTGGTGGGTAAGTGCTTGCCTAGTACTTTACTCACAAACAAAAACCCTCTTTTTTTATTGATACGAGAACCATAATCGACTAATTTTTCTAGGGTTTCATTGGATTCTATTTCCAATATTCCTGTTTTTAACGAGATTTTCATATTAAACTTTTTTTACTATATTGTTGATAAATGATTCAAATGTGCTTAGATTTCGACTAGCCACATAAATCTTGCCATCCCCGCTAAGTCTCATAACAACACCTTCGGCAGATGTAACTGAATGAACAACTCTACTAAAAAGACTACTGTCCTTATTTACAAGTTCGGCACTGTAGTTTATAGTATCATCCCACGCCAAAAGATGCCCATTGTCTATTATTAGATCTCCACCTTCAGAGCTTATCTCTATACTTTTAGGGTCAGGCGTTGAATATGCACCACACTTTTAGGGTCAGGCGTTGAATATGCACCACAACATTACTTTTAGGGTCAGGCGTTGAATATGCACCACAACATTAAAACCAAAGTAAAAGTTCAAGTGAAAACCATACCCTATCCTTAAATCTTTACATCTAAATATTAACCTGTTTTAAAGCACTCTCAACCAAGAAAGTACTCCTATTCATATTATGATTTTTAGCATAATTATCAATTTGTTCAAGAGCATAAAGAGGGATGGTTATGTTGATTCTCTTAGTTTTCATCAGATGTGAAGGCTCTTTTATCACATCACCTTTTTCTAGTGCGATATCCAAGTAACAACCAAAAGCAGATTTGGCATCATTAATAGCCTCTTCTATAGACTCACCATCTCCTGCTATAAATGGCAAATCAGTATAATATGCCAATATACCCCCACCCTCGTCTTTGGAAAGTTTTCTAGTAGCTATTCCATACTCCAAATTTAGATAATAAACTTTATTTTTCATCATGAACTCCTAAAGATTTTAATGCCCGAATGACATAGTATGCCTTAACAGGTTTTTTATAAGGTATCACTTCATCACTACAACCCTCTTTTCTAAAAACCCAATGACTGCCACCTGTGTTGTTGGCTTCATATCCGTAGGAGATTAAAAGCTTTTTTAACTCTTCAAATCGTACATCTTTGGGGTTATTTTTCATAGCTTGTAGTAGTTTTTCTTTTTTACTCATTGTGTACCTTTTATTTATACATACTTTTATTATACACATTTAATATAAGAACTGCATAAAGAAAAGGGATCAAAGAAAAAAAAAAGGGGGGGGTAACAATCACAACCCTAGAGAGGTGATACTGAAACTAGAAACTTTCACTGGCTCCCATCCGTCCTCGGTGGTAGCCCCATACCTACGCTACAATCACTCAAATACATCACCAATTCAAGCAAAAGATAGTATTGGTACAGTATAAACCAATACTCTCCTACTCAAATCTGCTTGTGAGAGTGCAATAGCACTCGAACCAGAAAATATAATTTGTATATCAAAAAAGTCATAAATAGTCTTCAGGTCTTGCTCAAAATTTCTCTGATAATGGATCTCATCCACCACCAAAACCTTCACTCCTCTCCTGAAAAATACCTCCGCTATGCTCAGTAGTCGTGTTGACCCAATGAGAGGATTGTCCATAGAGATATAAATTTTTTCACTGATATCTATATCGAGACTATGAAGGTACTGTTATAGCAGTGTTCTCTTCCCTACCCCTTTGGCATCTTTCAGTCCTACTAGCTTGTGAGAAAAACTGATAGTATCATAGACATGGACTGAAAAAGTGTCGAATAGTAAGTCAATGTTGGTATGAGTTCCATAGGAATATCCTATCTGGTAATATATTACCCGTCTTAAACTAGCCCAAAACTACACCCCAGATGTGTAAAATCTCATTTTTTCTCATCAATACTGTTACTATATGAGCAATTATTAGGCTCATGAGACAAATAAAAGCAATAACACTTGATATCTTTTAATATTTGATATGTTATAATATTGAACCAAATAAAACAAGGAGAAATTATGAACAAAGTTAAACTTTCAATTGTTGCTCTATTATTGAGCTCGACATATGTAGTTGCTGGTGGCGATATAGCTCCGATCATAGAGCCAGAGGTAATAGTGCCTGAAGTGATGATAGTAGAGTCTGAATTGACAGGTTTCTACGCAGAATTGGGATACTCATGTCTTCAAATGGGTCTTGATGGTCCATATCTTGATCGTAGAGCTATGACAGCTTTGAGTATCGAGGCAGGATATAACTTCAACGAGTATCTAGCTGTTGAGGGCAGATATACGACCAGCATGGGTGACATTACTGTCAAGAATGCACAAGGTGTAGAGCATGATACTGATAGTATAGAGATGCAAAACATTGGTCTATATGTAAAACCTCAATATACTATGGATCTCTTTTCAGTATATGGGCTTCTCGGATATGGTCAATTTGCTGTTGATGATGGTAGCTCATTATCCGAAGCAAGCATACAGTATGGTCTAGGTGCCAATGTAATGGTCGCTGGAAATATAGGTATCTTTGCAGACTTCAGAAGACTCTATGATGACGAAACTGGTTTTGATACTTTATCTGAAGAGATTATGGCCAATTCATATACAATTGGTGTAAATTACCACTTCTAAAATATATTTTCTGCCTCTTGGCAGAAATTATAGAGGAAAAGGAGTTAAATTCTTTTCCTTATTCACTACGCAAATCAACCGAACGATCAAATTCAATATTGTATTTTTTGAGTATATTTGGTTGCTGAGATAACGCCTCTTCTCGATTGATGATCACTCTTGCTCCATCTTCGTCTTCCAATACCAAAAAGTCACCATCGAAATCTCTGACCATCTGATAAAACGAATCAAACGAATCAAAGGTTTTTCCATTGAGCTTTTCAATCGGCCAGAGTGCAAAGCTATAATTTCCTCTATTGAGCTCTGCTGCAAGTACCTTGAGTAGTACAACCACCTCTTTTTTCTCTTCTTTGGGCCATTGTGTAGCGAAATGACGCAGTGCAAGCTTGTTTTGACTGCTTCTCCTGAGTAGATTTCGACTGAGCGGAGAAAAGACATATCCGCCATAGATGAAATATCTAGGCATCATGTCATACTCTGTTGTCTTTACTAATAACAGATCATCAGCAATATAGTCAAGTCTCGCTTCAACTTTCATCCTCTTGCGATCCCTAACAATATCTAGCGAAATCTTCTCACCCAACTGATGCTGATCGACAAAATGGTGAAAAGAGGTGTATTCATGCTCTCTAAACTCTACTGTACTATCATCTTCAATTTTATGTCCATCAATAGCGGTGATGATATCACCTTTTTTGACCACACCTTGTAGCGAAGTATTGTAGACGAGATTGGCGACAAAATTACCTGTTGTGTTGTCATCAAGATGATAAAAGCTTTTGATAGTTGGATTTTCCATCTTTTGAGTTGTCAGACCAAGATCGGCAAATCCATCATACTTGCCATCTTTGATATCTTCGAGAAAATGCTTAATCATCGTGACAGGTACTAGATAGCCTATATTTTGTGATTTACTCAGATTTTGCATCACAACTCCCACGATCTTCCCATCAGTGAGTGCTGGCCCTCCACTATTGCCAGGGTTGACCGCTGCATCCACTTGTACTGCCAAAAATGACTCTCCACTATGTGCATAACGATGATGCTCTATTCGAGAAACTACACCTGTCGTCGCTGAAAGCGTCTTGCCTCCCATAGGAAAACCATACACGACAACTTTTTGCTCAATGGTCGGCAATTCACCTAATTCCAGAGCATCAACACCATCAAAGAACTGCTTATCTTCTACCTCTAGCAGTGCCATATCTGCTTGATGTGATACACTCAAAACTTTTGCCTGATAGCGCTTTCGTTCACCATATCTCTGCACTTCGATAAAAGTATTGTTGGCTACCACATGGGCATTTGTCAAGATACGATTACCTGAGATAATCGCACCTGAACCACTCGATCGTCGTATTGAACTAGCCCATGGCTCTAGGTAATTAGGCACTTTTGAAACCGTATAAATTTTGACGATAGCCTGTTTCGACTGATCCTCTTTTGTACTATTGTTAGCCCAGAGTTGTAAACTAACTATGACAACTATCCAAATAAAACGCAAGATAACTCCTTTATTGATTGTATTAGACCCTATTATAGTCTATTCTGATTTTTTTGCTAAATACTCTTGGGCATCCCAGCTCTCTATATCTCTTCTTTTGGACTCTTTTGACATGAGCCCTACTCCTGAAGTCCTCAGTAGTTTTTTCTCATTATTGTAAATCTTTGCACTGCAAACACCACAACTAGGACTACGATCTTTACCTATATATAGATCTATCCCAGGATGTTTATCAAAAAATCTCTCGGCATATCTTTCTATAGGAGGAGAGAGGTCATCTCCTGTGAGATTGGATATGGCTTTGATCCCATTGATTCTCTCTATCAGATCCATTGTAGGTCTTGGAGAACCGAAGGCAAAATCTTCAGGACAGAAAGGAATCACTATATAATCATTTAACTTTTCCAATAACTTCACATCATAGTTGTCTGTTGCATCATAACGACACTTTTGACCAATTAGACAAGCTGATATAGCAACTTTTTTCATCTCCGTCCCCTTGCAATATGACATGAAACCCTTGATAGTAGCCTAACTAGAGGTTCCAACATTATAGCTTATAACTTGCACAGGACACTCAATAAACAAATAGAAAAAGATAAACCCAAAGCCCTGTCAAGGATGTCAAGAAAATCCCCCAAGCACTCTGCATGCCCAATTTTTTGTGCGAAACAGAGAAACTTCCTGGAAGTCTATTCTTTCTATAAGCGATTAACCCTTCTATAATCGTCCGACTCCACCACACGACCGTTAGCACGGAGACAAAAATATGGAAGAGTAGAAAATAGAAGATAAAGCTTTCAGAGAGTGAACTCTCTTTAACAAAAGTCTCGAACCCTCCATCCACACGCACTCCATACTCAAAGTAGCTGACCACTAGCACTGAAAAAACAAAAAGAAAGAGTTGGGAGGCGATATGAAGCTTAAACATTTTTTTCTTTGCGAAAAGTACCGCAAAACCGATAAGCAGTGGCAATAGTGTGACAATAATCGTCACAAAATCCATGAAGAAAGGTGCTCTTGTGCCCAGAAATCCGGGCTGAAACATATATTCCATATCTTAAAACCTTTTTATTGTTTTTGTACGCTTCCTTGGAGCAGGGACTTTTATCCCGTAATAATGGGACTAAAGTCCCTGCTCCATTAAAAAATGTATCCTTAGCAGATTACGATTGACTTAATCTCTGTAAACTCTTCCAATGCCCACTTGGGACCCTCACGACCTACACCAGAGAGCTTGCTACCACCATAGGGTTGCACATCGAAGCGCAAAGTTGGTATATCATTGATCACAACACCGCCACACTGAGCATCATCGATAAAACGCTGTGTCATTCCGAGGTCATTGGTAAAGATACTAAATTGCAAACCAAAGGGTGAATCGTTCATCTTTTCAATCGCCGTCTCATAGCTATCTACAGCTACCAGACTAACGACAGGAGCAAAGACCTCTTCGCAGATGATCTTCATCTCATCGGTGACATCCCCCATCACAGTCGGTGGGAATATCTCATCTACCTCTTCTCCTCCAGCAATGACACGCGCCCCCTCATTTTTGGCTGAAGCGACCCAAGTTCTAGCACGCTGTCTTGCATCATCATTGATCAGCGGCCCCATGAAGGTATCCTCTTCATAAGGACTTCCAGTCTTCAATTTGATAGTCTCTGCCGCTATCAACTCCGCAAATGCTTCATAAGCCCCTTCATGAACATAAATACGCTGTAGCGAGATACAAACCTGACCGCTATTGTAGAATGCTCCAAAAGCACAACGACGAGCAGCCAATGAGAGATCGGAACCCTGATCGATATAGGTGGCAGCATTGCCACCAAGTTCCAGACTCACCTTCTTGATCCCTGCTTGTTTCGCGATAATGTTCCCGACAGGCACAGAACCAGTAAAGCTGACCACTCTAGGGATGGCACTCTGTACCAGAGTTGAACCCACTTCTGCATCGCCATAAATGACACTCAACGCATCTTTGGTCGCGTACTCTGAATCTATGAAGGCTTTGGCAAGCATATAGGCTGTTCGAGGTGCTTCAGGAGTCGGCTTAAGTACGACACAGTTTCCTGCGCCAAGAGCTGGTGCGATTTTGTGTGCGACAAGATTCAATGGGAAATTAAATGGCGTGATACAGACTACTACTCCTACTGGATCTCTGCGAAAAAATGAGATTGTTTGTTTACCACTTGGCATCAAATCAGTAGGGATTGTCTCTCCATGCAGATTTGCCAATTCGGAAATAGTGATTTTGATCGTTTCGATACAACGATCAACTTCGATACGCGAAAACAGTATTGGCTTTCCTACTTCATCAGTCAGAGTCAAAGCAAAAGCTTCTTTCTCTTCTGTCAGAGTATGCACTACATCTTCCAGCCATTGAATACGCTGAAAAAGTGGAATTTTTCCAGTTGCTTTTTTTGCTGCTTCGGCAATCTGCAAGGCACGCTTTGCATCCTCTGCATCACAAAGTGGAACGACACTAACCACTCTATCATCAAATGGACTTTTTAGCTCTACTCTCTCTTCTTTGCTCTCTTCAGTAGAACCAAAAAAAACTTTGACAATATTATTCTCTTCTTTATCCTCGAACAATCCAAACATAGCGATCCTTTTAAAAGGTAATATGGGTAATTGTATCGAAAGGAGGGTTAGAGGTTGGTCTATAGGAAGTGTAAAATAACAAATATATTCATATTGCGTAGGATTTCTATTTGAGCAATAAACGATAAATTTGTTTTAGAGTAGCCTTATGGGGAGTCAGCTTTATCTCTATTATTGTTACAACTGTCTATATCGCAATATCTTTTTTTGAGTACAAATTTGAAGATCAAATCCTTTGTCATCAAAGCAAGGCAAATGACCCACAAAACATCCATTATAATATTTGGCTTATATTCCAATCCATATAGCAACAAGGGCCAACCGATGAGGATAATATACTTCATGTAATAAAAAAATAGTATCCCTACACCATAGATTTCCTTGAAAATTTTAGACATTCTCAGCCTTGAAAGTTTGGTGTACCATCTGCTTGATGCGTATTCTTCTCTTTTTCCGCTTCTCGCTCTGCTTCGTAATTCATGATCTGCATACGCACTTCATTGATCTGCTGGGGGCTTACATTCTCTTCACTTGACCAAGAGACTTCCACACTACCACCATACTCTTCACCCATCTTTTCGATCTTCTCTGCATACTCATTTATATCCAAGCAGATCTCCATACTCTCTTCTTTGGTTGTATCGCTCAACGCAATATACCATCGCCCTACTGGATTGCTCTTGATCACTGATTCTATAGTAACTGACACTTCTTCACCTCAGGTTAATATTTCTTTTTCAAGTCGCCATTATAGACAACATCTCTAAAATCTATACTATCATCATTGAGTACATTAGGTACAGCATCTGCTGCATCAAGCCTCTTGATCTCTTCATCGAGCTGATCTTCCTGATAAGTTTGCATCATATCGGCTGTAATAACATGTGGTATTAGCTGAATAGAGGCAAGTTTTTGCATATCCTCTTCTACATCTTTGCCTTCAACAGTGATGATAATTTTCCCTATCGTTTTATCTCCAAAATGATAGTCACAAAGCCCACTTGCCTCAAGATCTTCTTTGACCTTATCGTAATACTCTTGTTTGCACTGAACGACGATACTTGATATATTCATTTTTATTCCTTCTAAGTTTTAGGCTACGCTTATGGTAACTGCCACATTATAATCATAGGGTCACTACTCGCTGAAAAGAGTATTTTTTCATCTAAAAAAATAATGGTATTGAGTGTACTATGTTGACCTTTAAGTAGGGCTACTTTCTGATGTTTCTGTAAATTATAGATGGCGATATCATTGGCTTCATTTATAGCATAAGCTGCTTTTTGCCCACTTGGACTCAGTGCTGTAGCATAGATGAGAAATGTACCCTCAAAATATCCCCCTTTTTTACTGGCTAGGTTATAGTAAGAACCTCGTCTATCTTGACCTGCTCCCGTAACGATACCGTTACTGATCGCTACTTTGTAAGTATTGTCAAGATTTTGCCCCTTCAGTAGCTGGATCACTTTTCCTTTTTGTACATCTATCACAGAGATCTCGCCGCTTTCACAACCTATGACTGCTGTATCTCTCTTATTGTTGAGCGCAAAATCAGAAAACTTTGATTGACTAATCTGGAAACGGTAAATCTCTTTTTTATTTTTGATATCATAGAGCATCACATCATTACCAAGTGTGCCTATAAAAAGATGCCCCTCATCAACAAACTTTGCTTTTGCAATAGCTTGATGATCCTCAACGGAGATGATTTTAGTTGTGACATTATTCTCATGGAGAAAAACTTCTCGATAACCTGATTTGGCTTCGCTCATGAGGAGATATTTTCCATTGAAATGATCTACCGAAAAGACTTTTGGATAAGTATCATCACCCGTAAAATCTTTGATCTTGGGAAGTGAGATCGTCTTGACCAACTTCTGTGTATGATAATCAAAAACTTGTAATTCTCCGTGCCCTGTTCCAGCATAGAGATAATTTTCATCAACAACAATATCGTAAACCACTCCACTTGCCTTGATCTCATGAAGAGGTATGATACTTTGTCCCCAAATAGTTGTGATCATTGCTATACAAAAAAAGAGTATAAATTTCATCATATTTCCCTAAAGTGCATGTTCAATTTCAGTGAGTATAACCCGAGCGATACCCTCTGGATTCTCCGCAGTCATCACCCCATAAAAGTCTTCCTGTGAAGCATAAAAATCTGAAAATGCTTCATGTGCCTGATACTTAGAAGACAAAGAAGTTAAAATCTCTTCACCAATTGTCTCCTGAAGTAGTTCAGTCAAATAAATCATATAATTATAATCCTCTGGATCCATTGCGTCGAATTCATCAGAATCAACATCATTGAAATTTTCATCGATAATAAGAATATATCTCAATTGAGTCATATCCTCGGGTAGTTTGCTTAAAAGCTTGGGAAAGCTTATTTTTAATTGATCTAATGTCATTATTTCTCCTTTAGATTATCATTGGGTATTGTAGCTATTTCACTTACTAAGAAGCTGATGGCCTGTGTCGGACAGCGTGCCAGACAGTAGCCACAGCCTGTACACTTCCTGTCATCTATCACAGGATTGAACATCCCATTGAAGAGTATCGCATCATCAATGCATGGCTCTTTGCAAGAGAAACAGATAACCCCATGATGTGCGACGCAACCTTCTAGGGAGATACGAAAATCAGCATTGATAACTTCAGCCGTATGGTGATAATCTAGACTCAAAACGCTAGTAGGGCAGGCAATCGCACACGCTTCACAAAAAGTACATCCTGTTTTGGTAAAATTGAGCATAGGAGTTTTGTCTGATCGAATGAGAATAATCTCCTGCTCACAAGAAGCAACACAGACCTGACTTTCGCAGGAAGGGCACTCACTCTGAAAAAGAGATTCTTTCAAACCATAAGGAGGTCTAACGACCAGATCCTCCCTAGAAGTTCCGGAGGCATTAGATGCCCCAGAGACTTTGCCACTGATCAAATCAGCAGGCTGACGAAACGAAGTGAAAAAATCACGACGAGATGCCACTTACTTGACACCTTCGTTCATGGCATCTGCCAAGCTTGAGTGTGACTTTAGGATATCATCTTCACCAAAATCACCTTGGAATGTATTACCTACAACTGTATCTGTGTTTGATTGCGGTGCATGACACTGTGAACAGTTGAAGCGTCCTTGATAAAGTTTCTCTGTTTTGGTTGTAATAGCGATAAGAACATCACTAGTGTTAACTGCTCCTAACACTTTACCCTCTTTGACAACTTTCTCGCCCTCCATCACTGTTATTGGTCTATAGTTAGTGAAGTGAGAAACAGGAATTGGTGTAGCATTAAGACCCATTGATTTGGCTTCTGCTGGCATATGACAACCTATACATTGATTATTTTTTGTTGTAATAGGCAAAAGTCCTTCTACACTATGTGGAATCATAGGTGGCGCATTGACATATGCTCGCTCAAATCTTGTAGACGATCCTGGTGCAGGACGAGTATAATCAGCCTTATCTCCCGTAGTCTCTTTCTCTTCAGAATAGAGATC
>QMKU01000010.1 GCA_003646525.1 Campylobacterota bacterium | reverse complement strand
GCAATCAACATCATTTTGGCAACAAAGCGAATCTGATCATCGATATATTCTGGATTTTTAAACAACTTGGTCAGCTCATCATCCAGACAATACCCCTGCACTATTCCCTCTTTCACTTCGATAAAATCTATCCGCTCAACTCTTTTTGCGCATGCATCCAAACTATCGCAATATCTGACAGCTTCATGCTGAAACTCCTGCTCGATGATCATCTTGTCTACTTTAGATTTACCTACGCTACTCATCGTAAAATCAAAGTGCTCATCTGTGATATTGAGTGCGATAGCCGTAGCATTGATCCCATTGTGCTTCATAATTTTGCTGAAATATTTTCTACTATATCCTGTCTGTGCATTGTATCCCAAAATTGTACAGAGTTGTGTATCAGGTCTAATTTCATGTGGTTGCATAATCTCTCCTAAAAATCCATCAATCTGGCATTGTCTTGTAGTGCGCTCGCTTCATCTTCTTCAAGTTGACATCGGGGGCATGTCTGCTCTCCACCAATATAGGTGAAATAGCTTCCACACTCGTTGCATCGCTTGATATTGAACGATACGAGGGTTCGCTGGGTCGGCTCAAAAAATTCTTTGATCTCAAAACCACTCTGCAACTCTATGGCATCAGGCTCACAAGCATCATGGCAAAGTCGGCATTTCATACATAGCATAGCATCAAAATTGATAAGGGAAAACTTCCCATCAGAACTGAGTGCTCCTGTCGGACAGATCCGATAACATATCTGACAGTTTGTACAGCTATCTGTCACAAACTTTTGCGAGATGAAGGAGACCTCTTGTTCTGGGAGGATCTCATACTGATCTGGTTTCGGGGCATGTTTAAGCGCAGTAAAAAGAATTTTTCTCTTATTTGGCAAATCTTTCTCTTTGATACCAGCAATTACACTCTTGTCAATTTCAAAAAACTTCTGCTCATCTCCTTCTACTGCTTCCTCAAAAGATGCTTTTTGTCTGACAGCCCCTTTGAGTGAGATATTGGATAAAAAAGAGCGGCGAGAAGATATCTCCTGCTTCTGATCAAGTACTTCTTCTTCATGTCTAACCCCCTCTGTGATCAGCTCTTTTTCAGAAAAACTTGAGAGTACAAAGTTCGCCTCCTCAATATTCTGCTCAATTTGAGCAAAGAGTGGATCTTTGATTTCGCAATTTTGACAATGACTCAAATCAAATTTCATCAATTCATCACTTGTCAGTGCCAAAGAGACAAGATGCTCTACACTCAAGACTGAAAGACAAGGGATATTTTTTTTACAAGAGATGATCTTCTTATGATCTTCAAGCATTGTAAAGAAAAAGTCAACTGTTGAAAAATCTTTCAGTGAGAAGGCTTCTGTCGGACAAACACCAACACAGCCTCCACAGTCCACACAGGCAGAGGGAGTAAAGGTTGGGATATTATCGACAATTTCTATCGTCTTGACAGGACATATCTCCACGCACTTGATACACTCTGACATTTTACTACTAGCCCTCACACAAGAAGAGAGGTTAAAGTTCAGGCTCATTCTCCACCACAATTAAGTGCTAATTGTTCTGTCACATATTCAAAATCACTCAACATAAATTCCAATGCCAACTCTGCAGCATCATGGTAGAGTGGTGTGCGTGACTCTCGTTTCATATTGATCAAAAAGAGAGGTGTCCACTCCAATAGATGTTCCTTTAGAAAAGCTCTCTGCACCTCTAGCAATTCACACACTCCCTCAGGATCATCTGCATCAAATGCCTTCTTGAGAGCCACACAAAGCATATACATAAATTCAAGTTCGATACCAATATGATCCGCACTGACGACTCTTGCCTCTGCCAATTCAACACGAAAATCAAGTTCATTATAGAGTTCTATCACAGGATTATCCCCCCCACTCTCGATCATCTGATCATCACGGGTATAAAAACTTTCATAAGGCACTAAGTGCATCAAAAAGAGATTGGTAAAATCAACATTATAAAATTTCTCTATCAACTCTTTCGTCTCAAGCTCGTTGCGCTTCTCCCACTCCCTATAATTAGGAAAAAGTGAAAGCAGTGCCTCATCACTCTCTATCTTCTCTAGCAGATCCATATCCACTTCTATCAGCATCAATCTCGAAATCAACGCATAAAGTGCAATACGATTTTCAATATCATTTTTCATTGTATCCATTAGGTAACCTTGTTTTGGTATAATTTTTATTCAGATATGAATCAAATACATCATACCACTTTCAAGATAAAAATAGCTAAAAAATCATTATCTGGAAAATTGTAAGGAATAGAACCAAAATAACTATCAAAGTTATATTCAGGAGCAGGGACTTCAGTCCTACAAAACGGGGCTAAAGTCCCTGCTCCAAGTATCTATTTTTTGGTATTATTCACGGTAGGGGTCATGTGTTGCAAAATCAACTCACGAAGTGGGTGGATTTTCAACACTTGACCTCGGTTTATGTAAGTTTAACCGTATATGCCTTGAGGCTCAAAGGCACAGCTGGTCGTTTGATATGTACTGGTCTTCTGAGTACATCAGAACTATCAAGTGGACGAGTCAATTTATCTCTCCACTCCTGATAGACTTTGAAGTTGTTCTCATAATTCACATAAATATCACCGATCTTCTCATCTTTGCCCGCTTTTTCAATACGAACCTTCTGATGCCAAGCATGGTTACCTGCGATTGGGTCTGGATGCGAAGGTGCCACGGCATTTTGCCATGAACCACTCAATCCATCCCACCAGATATTGTCAAGATCTTTGTTATACTCTTTGAATTGCCAAGTATCTTTGCGTGCCATCATACCTTCATCTAGACCCTCTTTTGGCTTCATTGTTCCCACTTTGCCATCCATAGTCAGATCATAAAGTGGTGCACCGACACCCATCACACCAAGCTTGTGTTTAAAGCCTGGAATATCTACAGCATTCTTGAGCTTCCATCGACCTGCGTGATGAGAACAGGCTGTAACACCTGGCATCGTACCCTCAGTAGGTACTGCCATAGCAACAAAATAACCAGACTCAAGACCCGATACAGTATCAGAGATCGTACATTTGATCGCATCTCCTCGTTTGATGCCTAGACGCTTGGCATCTTCTGTGTTGATCCATACAGGATTATGATTTTGTGAAATCTCCATCAAATGCTTGGAGTTCACCGAACGGGTATGGATATTGTATGACAATCTAAAGACAGTGTTGAGAGCAAACTCATTATCTTTTTCCATAAAGTCATGGTGGACATGTGACACGACATGAACCATCTTTTCTCGTTGCTCTTTAGTTGTCGGATAGATAGGTATAGCATACTCAGGCCACTTCCACTCTTTGAGCCACTCAGAGTAAAACTCAAGTTTTCGACTCAATGAGTGGAAGCCCTGAAGTATTTTCCCTTCAACTTCAACTCCGATAGCTTTCTTGCCACCAAAGACATGATCCTCAACGAGCAGAGCACCATATTCATCTTTCTCAACATCACTCTCGTTATATTCATGACCATGTGCAATATACTTATCGTCAACCTTATGAAGTTCTCGCTCTTGAGGTCGATAGATATTATCCTCTTCCAGCCAAGTTCCACGATCCCTCATCATCTCATAATTTGGATATTTAGAGTCTGGGTAAGTTGCTTTTGCCGCTTTTTTCAGATTTGGGAGCTTATCAAATGCTGCCTGATACCACTCAGGTATCGTGACAGCCCTACTCGGATCTTCTTTAGATGCCCAGTATTTACGAACTCCCAAGCTACCATCTGGATCTACATGATGTACCATGATATTTGCCCAGAATTCTACTTCTTCCCAAACTTCACCGAGACCTGCTTTGATGTGTGCTTCGAGTGTAGCACGGGTCGGATCTTTTGGTTTCCATCCCATTTTTTCCAATGCAACTCTCAAGGCAGGATTTCTAAAGCTCAACCATCTCGATGGCTGTGTCGCTTCGGAGTGCTGATCATGTCTTTCACCTGCCAACCCGACAGGAAGCACGAAGTCACAGTACCAGTTGGTTTCTGACCAAGTAGGAGAGAGATTGAAACTCATTTCGATCTTGTCTTCTCTCTTGAGTGCTTCGATCCAGCGGAATCCATCTGGGTTGATCCAAACAGGATTGTACATTCTAGGAATCCAAACAGCTAGTTTCTTGGGCACACTTGTCAAGCCTTTGTCTGTCCATTTCTTCTGCCATTCATCATCCATCAGGAGATGTGGCATGATATGACTCATCTCATAAGAGCTCAGTGGATACTCAGGTGGCCATGCGATCTCATTCCAGACATCTACTCTTGGAGGTCTCACACCTGCTTGTGCAGCTGCATCACCCTTGCCATTGACAGAGATGACCGACCAGTGATGAAGTCCAACATTTCCTTCATCACCTGACATAGCGCCACGAAGAACAAAAGGAAGGAATCCAGATCTTGCAATCATCCATCCACCTCTATGTCCGATCGGTCCTGCTCTCCAGATATATGTCGAGACACGATCACCTGCATCAATAAACATATCATAAAGCTTTTCAACAATTCTTGCTTCGATACGACACTCTTTGGTGACGAACTCAAGTGTATAAGGACTATACATTTCAGCGATCATTGTAATGAAATCTTCATAGCTATTTCCTACTGGCACAGAGCTGATATAGCCTTTCTGGACAAGATAACCCAGATACTCTCTGTCGCCCATCAATCTATCCCAGTTCACCCAGTTTTTCACGAATGCATTGTTTACAAGGCTTTTACCATCTAAACCTTTTTCATTCAAAATTCTATTGGCAAGATAGAGGTAGAGTGCTGTTTCTGTTCCTGGCCAGACAGGAACCCAAAGGTCTGCCATACCTGCCGAATTGGATAAGCGAGGATCCATGACGACTAGTTTCGCACCTTTTCTTCTCGCATCCGCAATACGACCTGCTGCCTGCTGGAAGTAGTGACCTGCATCTGCTGCGTGAGAAGATTGCAAAAAGATCAATTTTGAATTGGACCAATCTGGATTGTTTCTATCATCATTGGACCACTGAATCGTACCCTGTCTCGCACCTGCAGAACAGATGTTGGTATGAGAATCATATCCATCACACCCCATAGAGTGAGGCACACGGTGACCAAAACCATTTTCATTTGGACGACCGACATGGTACATAATGGACTTTCTGGAAAGCTCATCTCCTGCCTTGAGAGTGTCATGCATTTTTTTACCAATCTCTGACATCGCTTGATCCCAGCTGATTCTCACCCACTTGCCTTCACCTCTTTTGGAGCCTGGAGCTCTTTTGAGTGGGAAAGGAATACGATCAGGATCATACATTTGCGATTGTGCTGCATAGCCTTTGGCGCAGTTTCTACCGCGACTACCTGCGTGAAGTGGGTTACCCATATATTTACGGACAGCGAGTTGACCGCCTTTTTTGTAGGTAGATAGATCGACCCACGCTGTCAATCCACATGAGGCTTCACAGTTGGAACAAGATGTCGGCACTAACATATATTCAGTTGCTTTGATGCCATCAGGATTTTCTGCACTCTCCACGCCATTTCTTCCTGTACCGCCTCGTTTCCAATCTTTTCCATCAAGCTCAGTGAAGCTATCCCACTCAGCGAGAGGTGGATAAAATGCCAAAGTCTTGGGCGTTGGAGTAAACTTACTCTCTTCTGCCATCGCAGGTGTCTCTGCAATCGTCTCAAAAACACCTTTTGCCAAGGCTGCCCCTGCGACAGTATATGCTGTGCCTTTGAGGAACGATCTTCTACCTTCGATAAACGAATGTTTTTCATTATTCATAGTTTTAGTCATTAATTCCTCCTCCTTAACTTAATGGTAACATCTGTGGAATTTTGAGCCACACATCTTTTGCCAGATAGAGCCCAACCAATGCCAATATAGCTGCAAACCTCAACAATGTCTTATTGTCACTTTTCATCACCGATGCGCCGAGGAAGAAAGGTGCGATAAAGCCAAGTGCCATTGCTAACCAGAATTCTATATTATATGCACCACCAGCATGGACATAAACCAAGGTTGCTTCTGCCTCTGCTGATTTGAAGGAGAAGAAATACTCACCCATATACATCATAAAGCTGAAGAAGACTGCCATCGTCAAAATAAGTGCCAAATCTTTTCTCGATTCTTTGCTCCAAGAGTCAGAGATCAAGATCAATGCTGCTGAACCTGCCATAAAGGCCGCCAAAAGCATCTGCATCATCTCAGTAGGAGCTTGCCATAGGTCTCTAGCACTTGACTCAGCCATAATGATAGCCGTGTAGAGCGTCACAGGGATTGCCAAGAAAACAACAAATGGGAATATTTTTTCATAAAATGCACTGTTTTTTCTTCCCATTTTTGCCAAACCATTATGTCTTGCAAAATCAGGAAATGCATCCAATCCGCCAATTAGCATCATCACAGTGATCAAGCCAGTATAGAGCGATGCCATCCAAGCACCTACAGTAATCGCAGATGTCCAATTCGGATGAAGGAAAATATTGATCATTCTGTACGGCTGATGAAGATCCAGCAGTGTGAAGAGTAAGAAAATATTGAGGAAAATAAAAGCTATCAATGGCATCATCCATCGAAGATTTGGCATCTCCTCTTTTTTGTGTCTATAGAGTAAAAAAGCACCGATCAGGACTACGCCTGTACCAATACTCTTTGCCCACATATTCAGCGTAATCATCCATCCCCAGATAATCCCGGGAAGTGCTACATCCATTGTAACAATGGCATGTGTTGCATCAATACCATGCTCTACCATTAGTGGCCTCCTTCTTGTTCATGTGAATCTGTTGCTTGACTCTTCTCAAAATCCATAAAACTCTTGTTGTCGAGTTTTTCGTGTCCGACAAACGGTGCCAGGAATCTATCAAGTACACCATGATTGGCATCACCAACATGCTCAAGATGCGTGATATTGTTGAAGAGACCGTATCCTTCGATCCTCTCTTGTGCTAGAGGGTTGAGTGTTTGATTCCCTCCACCGACATAATAGTGCTTAGGATCTGTATGTTTCCCAGGCTTGCGAACCTGTACTGAACCTTGATGCTCCATGATGTAACGAGCAATATGACTACTCTCATCCTCAATATCACCAAAGATATTGGCTTGAACAGGACAAGCAACAACACAAGCAGGCATCATGCCACTCTCAACACGGTGCGCACAGTAGGTACATTTGTCAGCTGTATTGGTCTCTGGATCCATATAAATCGCACCATAAGGACACGCCATCATACATCCCGCACATCCAATACATCTCTCATTGTCGATATTAACAATTCCATTTTCCAAGTAATGGAGTGCCGATACTGGACAAATTCTTTCACAAGGTGCATTCTCACAGTGGTTACAGCGTAGCGGTGTGAAACTCCTCGATGCATCTGGGAATGTCCCCACATCAATATATTTAACACGCAGACGCCAAGAGCTCAATGGAACCTCGTTCTCCACTTTACACGCGACCTCACAACCCTTACAGCCCATACATAGGTTCAGGTCAACTAAGAAACCTAGCTTCATGTTTCCTCCTTGAATTTTAGCATAGCTTATAATGCACATAAGGGACTCTTACGATACAATTATTCTGGCATTTGCCTTGTTTTCAGTGTATTGGATTTTGGATTAAAATATAATGATATTATCTACAATCTTTACTTTTTTTTATCTAAAGCGTATGTATGTTACTATTTAGATAAAAATTTATTATCAAACAAATCAGTTTGAATGAGTTATTTCTTCTCAAAAAGTGCGGACAAACCTCTTCATCAGCATGTCAAAATCTTTTTTGCCTCTTGTATATCTTTGATTATTGCTTGTCGAAGTGCGTCTAGTCCATTAAATTTTTTATTTTCTCGGATGAATGCTACAAATTGGATCGAAGCAATACCTTTTATACTTCCTATATCACCACCAAGCACATGCGTCTCTACAGCAAAAGAGTCATCTGTAGTTGCACGGTGACCCAGAAAAGATACAGAGGGTAGCCATTGATCTTTTATCTTGGTTTGAGTGGCATAAACACCTTCGAGTGGAAGTTGATAGTGTCTGACAAGAAGATTGAGTGTGGGGACTAACTCTTTTTTTCCCAACCCCTGACCAGAAATGATCTGCCCATCTATGAGGTAGTATCTCCCCAAAAGATCTGTAACCATTGAGATATTGCCTTCTTTGAGGTACTGTTTGATCGTTCGAGAATGCACAGGGATCTCTTTTTTACTCACTTCATCGACGATGACCACTTCTCCACCAAAAAGTTCTTTTAGATGTTCAGCATTTCCGCGTTTTTCTTTTCCAAAATGAAAATCATAGCCTACGACGATTTTTTCCAGCAAGGGGAAGTCTTGTTTTATTTTCTCCACAAACTCTTCAGGAGTCAATGATTTTATCTTTTCAAAAAGATAAAAAGCACAAGGCTTTCTTGTATAGATAGAACGCTTGTATCCTGGTGTCAGATATCCACAATTTCGCTCTATGACTACAAGCAATTCTGCCTGATCTATCAATCTTTTGTGCGCTAGGTGGATACCATCAAAAGAGCCGATTGTGATGGATTTGATCTGTTTTCTCAATGTCACTCTCCAGTCTGCTTTTTAAAATAGTAGAGGTATTCTTGATTTCCTTCTTTTCCTCTCACTTGAGAGGGGGCTTGTCGCAGAAGTGTCCAGCTTAGAGACAATACTTTGGATTCAAATAGATTTTTTTTACTTCTGATTGCATCCCTATCCATTACTACTCCCCTACTGTCTCGCCTCACCTCTCGACCCACTTCAAATTGTGGTTTATAGAGAATAAGAATAGTAGAATTTTTTGCAGCCAATCTATCAATATCTTCGATGATTTGCAAAATAGATATGAAAGAGACATCGCAAGAGATGACTTCAAAAGGTTCCTCTGAAATAAAATCTCTAATATCTTTGTTTTCATAGAGAGAAAGCTTCTGATTTTTTCTCAAAGAGTGATGCAATTGATCATATCCTACATCGACACAAGCCAGTGAAGCTACGCCATTCTCCAGTAAGATTTGCGCAAATCCACCCGTACTAGATCCGATATCCAATACGCGTTTTTCCTGTAGCTCTATAGGATTTTCAGCAAGAAAATTCTCCAGCTTTCGTGCAGCTCTAGAGACATAAAACTTCTCATTTTCTACCTCTACAATACTGTTAATATCTATCTTTGCTGAAGGTTTAACAACCCTACCGTTTACTTTAACTTTGTTCGCCTTGATCGCTTCGAGTGCTCGGTTCCGACTCTCGAAGTATCCCTCTTCGACGAGGTATTTATCTAGTCTCATTATCTATTTTTCCTTGGGTTTTATGACAAATATTTGCAATATATCATTTTTTCTCGTTACAATGGTCTCCGTCATAATGCATATGTGACACGGTAAACAAAAGAGAGTGCTCTTCGTTATTGAATCACTCATATGCATTCACACAGAGGAGCGCAATGCCGATGAATTAAGGATTATCGGAAGTGGTGCTTTAGCTCCACCTAATGGCTGAGGCTGAAGCCACAGTTCCGATGAAGCTCCATTTCTTGCTTATTTCATTGGCATAGCGCAGGAGCGATGGGAACAAGACAAACACTTGACCTCGGTTGAGTCGTTACCTTGCTTAGCCGAGATCTGGTGATTCATGATGCATTCGCTACGCTTCACACATCACAAATCACCAGACCCCTAATACTCTTGCAGATCTCTGTTAGACTAAATAGTCCTACACTCCATTTTATTTAAAACTTCCAAGGTCTTAGTCGCATCATAGATAGCACTATGATACTGTTCGTCATCAAATTCTATATTGTAATATTTACAAGTCTCAATGAGTTTTGGATTTTTTATGTTTCCCCTAACATTGGTTGCTTTAACAATTTTTTTATTCTCTCTCATAGTGCAAAAATGATTTTCAAATGAGAGTAGCTCTCCAATATGTCTCAATTCAAAAGATATGTTATGAGCTACCAATGTTTTAGAGTTTTTACAAAATTCTACAAAGTCCGTATCATCCTCAAAGTGCTTCTCGTAGGTTACATTTTTTCTCAATCTCTCAAGTCTACTTGGAGATAGTTTATGTATCTCAAGAGCATAAGGGTTTACTTCATATTCTGAAAAATAATAACGATGAAACGAATCTAAAACTTTATATTCATTATTTACTTTTTCTACATAAAAAGCAGCTACCTCTATAACATCATGCACATTTGTTGAGTTTGTTTCAAAATCTAAAATTATCATAGTGACATCATAGCTAGATTACATTTAACTAAAGGATAGTTATAACTAATCCTTCTACACAGAAACTATAATGATACTATTATCTTTTAAAGTTTCTCACTCCTATACAGGAGCGAGCAAGAACGAGACGAACAAAAAAATCTAGTCTAACTAGCTACTTCTCCAAGTATGCTTTTCCTAGTGTATCTATACAGAGTTGACGGGCAACATCAAACTGAAAAAGTCTCTTTTTACTGATTTTACTATTATAGATATAGCTTATCTGCACGCCACTATCAAAAAATCTCTTAGAGGAGTGGCAAAGTCCTTTCACCACAGCACTTTGCATACGATCTCGATCTTCTGTGATGACGGTTTCATCTTTTTTGGTAGCGGTATTGATCTCAAAAGTATAGATCAGGTTTTCGCCTTTTGCTACGATATTGACTAGCTGGGTATAATTATCTACTTTTTGAGGTAACTTACCGACTATCTCCTCTGCTGCCTTTTTTACGACTTCGATATTTTGTCTTTTGACCTTGTCGGCTTGACTCTCTTCTGCATAGAGCGTCAAACTCAGTGTTGCCAATATTAGTGTAGTTGAAAGTATTTTTATCATAGATTACCTTTTTGTGTTTTATGTATTGTCTCCCAGACTATTAGAGCCTGTTGGTGTTCTGCTACATCATGACAGCGTATGATAGAGGCACCATTGTCTGCTGCCTTGAGATGAATCGCCAGTGTCCCAGGGAGGCGCTTGTCAGTTGTTGCTGGTGTGATTTTGTCTATCATTGATTTTCTACTAGCACCGATGAGGATTTCACAGCCAAACTTTTGAAAATGAGAAAGATTTCTGATTAGCGTGAGATTGTGCTCTAGGCTCTTCCCAAAACCAATACCAACATCTAGAATAATATGTTCATGTTTGAGTCCCATCGCTTCACATTTGGCGATTCTCTCTTCAAAAAAGTCACTCACCTCAACCATGACATCTTCATAATGAGGATTGGTCTGCATATCTTGAGGTTTACCCTGCATATGCATGATGCAGAGCTTGGCATGATATTTTACTGCCAATGCGATCACGGCATCATCTTGACCACCAGTAATATCATTAATCAAGCCAAATCCACACGCCAATGCATATTCGATCACTTCAGGCGTGTAGCTATCGATACTGAAAATTGCTTTTTGATAGAGTTTTTGAGACTTAACGGCATCACAAATTACTTTGATGCGTTTCAGCTCTACTTTTGGGCTTACTGCTGATGCGCTTGGGCGACTTGATACGGCACCAATATCGATGTATGAGACACCGTCGTCTATCATCTGCTGTATTTGAAGTAGTGCACCTCCCGTCAGAAACCTACTGCCAGCATAGAAACTGTCATCATTGGCATTGATCACGCCCATAATCTGAACAGAATGCTTGTCAATAGAGAGGAATTTTTTCAACTCTTTCGCCACACTCTTGAGTCCAAATGGCTGTGCCAACTCTTTTTTGGAGAGAATCTCAATATGTTTTTTTGTACCGATCAGTAGACAATCATACTGCTCTTTTTCGCAGGTGATCACACCACTAGGAACTGCCAAGTCGGCACCTATACTCAGAGCATCTTGCTTGAGAATATTGGCAGCAGGTGTACGAAGATCTTTCAGATAGAAGTAATAAAGTTCCATTTTTGTGGACATAATCGCGATACCGCCACTCTCTACACCCAAGCTCTTCAGTAGCTCTTTTTTATCCCATGCCTCTCCAAGTCTATAAATATTCATATTACCTCTTTTTGCGAGCTAAAAGTTTGAGCAGAAGTGTCGTAAAGACAAATTGTGGCTGCGATCCTACATCTATCGCCTTGAAAGCGTTATGAAAAAGCTGTAGCGTCTTTTCGTCGAGGTTAAAACACTGGCTTTTCATCGCTTCACTGCTGATTCTTTCGACGATATATTTCGCAGATGCTTTATCTATCAAGCGTTTATTTTTTTGGATATAGGCATAGACAGAGGCTAAATCAAGATGTGCCATATCCAACTCAAAGGTTTCAGATTCTCTATTGTCCTGAAGCATAGTGATAGGTAGTCTTGATCGAATTGTTGGTAAGATTGTTGCTTTGGATTGTGTGACCAAGATGAAGGAGACGCGTGGTGGTGGCTCTTCGATCACTTTGAGTAATTTGTTTTGGATCAAAGGCAAGAACTCTTTGGCTGCGAGAACAATAATAGTCTCCACATCACTTGCCATATAAGCTTTTTCAATCGCGAGCTTGGCATCCTCCACAAGAAAAGTCTTTTTTTCGGTATAGATAACGACACAAGCTTCTATCTTGCAAGATTCGGGACACTTAATCGTCTCCTCTTCATCCAAAGTAGTGATGACAACGATACGCTCATCCTTGCGAAGTTCGACAAGGCGCACTATCGCCTCTCTCATATCTGAAGCGATGATGACTTGACTGTTAAGTACCATTAGTCTAGTTCTAATTCGCCAAAGAGTGTTGCATCAATTGTTTGGTTAAAAAGTTTGAAGAGCTGGAGAAGCTTGATATCATGTAGTACATCACCTCTTCGTAGTGGAAAACTATTGGGTATATTTTCATCGATCATCCATAAAAAATTTTCATCACTCCGATATGCCAACTTGGTATAGGGGTGCTCTCCTCTACCTATGTACCAGATGAAATATCCATCAGGATAAGAGATATCCAGCATATCTTCTAGTAGCTCCAGATCTTGTGTTGAATTAATCGAAGAGAGATTAGGAAAAAGAGCTTTGAGCAAATAGAAGGGGAGAAGGGGACGATTGTTTTGGAACATATTGATCTTGGTCGAAACATAATCCCCAAACCAGTGATTGTCATCATCTGTGATCAGCAAAACAGACTCTCCTCGCAGTATCTTGGATGTGGCACTCTCGACAAGTGGTGCCCAATCATAGCGATACTCCTCCATCCAACTAAAGTCTGATGCTTCCTTGCGAATCGTTTCAAGTGTCCAATCGAGAAGTTTTTGCATAAAGCCTACTGATCCAATTCATACGCACTATGGAGTGTTCTAACTGCAAGCTCTCCATACTTCTGGTCGATGATCATCGACACCTTGATCTCACTAGTACTTATCATATCAATATTGATGTTGTTTTCAGCCATCACAAGAAATGCTTTTGCAGCTACACCACTATGTGATTTCATCCCGACACCAACGATGGAAACCTTGCAAACATTTTTGTCATAATCTACACT